>NZ_JAKFCQ010000068.1:0-4741 GCF_036676585.1 Robertmurraya sp. | reverse complement strand
CATATTTGGAATTGATATGAGTTTGGTTGTTGCTGAAGGTAATGCGGAAGTTACTGTAATGTTGGGACGTGAGCTATCAACGTTTGAAAAAGTGTTGCTTACATATACATCTTATTCTTCAGGATATCCTTCAAGATTTATTCCAAAACCTATTGGTGTGAGGATTAATTTTGGAGAGTTTATAGCCGAAGATTATTTTGGTTTTCAAGGTGCCCTCAACGCTAAAGGCTACGGGGACTTAAGTGATTTATCTGTGGGTGGCCAATATGGGCAACTCCTCTAGTTAGAGGAGTTTAGTCTCAATATTATTTGCAGCATCCGAGAGAAGTTGGTCTACTCTGTCTCTAAGAGCTTGTGCAACGTCTTGTCGATAACTTGGCTCCAACTTGTATTTATGTTCTATAGTATGACTGATCACTTCTGCTTTTGCCAATTGCGCAGCTTTGTGTGCATCCAGAGCTGTGGGGAAACAGCCAACATGTAAATAATTACTGTTGATACCGCTCATTGATGACCTGTAAGGATTTAAGGAGTTGACCTCTGGTTGGAATGTTACCCACATTGGCATACCAGAGGATGAGTGTAGACCAGAACCCAATATAGTATTGAGATATCTTGGCACAAGGCAACATCTATCGGGTCCGTACTCGGTATTACCTCTGACTAGAATATCTTTATCTAAGTCCAAACGAGTGCCGTCCATAGATAAATAACAAGGTTGTTCGTTGTACCACAATTTAAAGTTTGAGCGAAGTAACCATTCTGGATGGCAAGTTACACACTTATAGGTGGGGTTTCTCTGTTTAGTTTTCTCACAAGTACACCGAACAAGCATACCATACCACAAGGCATAGTCTGGGTAATTTTGTTTCCTGCCATACTCATCACGGGTTGTGCACGCAGGTCCACAGATTTCAGTATCATTTATAGCAATGCCTCTAACAACTCTCGTCACAATAAAACTCCTAGTAGTTTGTTTTGAATGGTTGAGTATAAAACAAATTCCCGTAAAGTCAAGGATTTTAATTAAATGGCAAACGAAGTTTCAAAACCGGATTTTAGTTTTCAATGGGCGTCCGGTGGAGCCATTGTTGCTCCCAGTGATGTAAAGATTCAGACAGGCTGGACTGCGGAAGTTCCCCCTTTCCAGTGGGAAAACTTTGTACAAAATCGTCAAGACAACGCAATCCTCCACCTATTCCAGAAAGGGATTAGTGAATGGGACGCAGCGTCCAATTACTACTTCACGACATCTGGTGTACGTTCTTATGTACAGGGTAGTGATGGTAATATCTATGTGGCAGTTGCAGATAGTTTGAATCAAAACCCCACAACCGACGCTACACAAACCTATTGGACAAGAGCCTTCACAAGCACTCACCCAACCAGCACGGTGTCATTGAATACTAAAATCACATTGGCTGCCGCTGCCGTATCAGCAACTGTAACTGCTGATGAGGTTATTGTATCGACTGCACTTGGCGGTTCTACATACAAACTTGCAAGCTTCAGTAAAGTAATAGCAGTGAACACAGTAGGAGCTGGAGGTATGGATACTGGCACAGCACCAGTATCTGGTTATGTGGCCTTGTATGCAATTTATAACCCCATTACAGCAGTTTCAGCCCTGCTGGCGACCAATGCGTCATCTGTGACTGCCACGGCAATCTACTCAGGGGCAAACATGCCTGCGGGGTATACCGCATCTGCCTTGCTTTCTGTGTGGCCTACCAACGCCAGCTCACAGCTTGTTGCTGGGTATCAGCAAGATAAATCTTTTAGTTATAATACGATTGTGGACATCTTAACCACAAATGCTATTGCAGCAAGTACAACTACCCTTGCTGCATCACAAGCCCTCCCAAGAAACGCAAAAACATTTAGTGGGTTCTTGTTTGTAAATACCACACAAGTATCAGCCGGGCAGGGGTCTATCTTCTTGTTTTTGAATTCTGGTGCAACTATTGAATACACCGGTATTTTGGGGGCTGTGTCTAACGTCTTTGGGATAGAGGGTCAGTTCTCTTCCGTACCAATTACATCCCCACAGACCATCTTCTACCGGCAAACAGGCCCAACAACACCCTTGTTTAAAATAGAATGCTCTGGTTATACTATTTAGGAGTAGTAAAATGTACGTGCAATTTACTGATAATACTGAAGCTAAACTTCTTTCTGTTTTTGGTAGTCCGCAAGACCCGGTGTTTTATCCAAATCAAGGTGAAATTCCAGAAGATGATATCCGCTACCTGCGCTTTATGTTTCCGAATCTCTACCCTCTCCCTCCCGTGCTGTCGGAAGTTTCAGCCCTTAAGAGGGATGAATTGAGACAGGCGTGTTCTAATGCAATAACCAGATCTAGTTTTCAATCGGAAGCACTTGGCGGTGTCTACAACTATGATTGTAGACTGGTAGACCAAATTAATCTAAAAGTAAGGTATGATATTGCAACATTTACTGCACAACCAGAGCCTATTTGGGCATCTGATGGTACCAGATATGAATGGAAACTACATACAGCTTCCGAGATTATTGCTGTGATGGTTGATATGAACGAGCATATCAAATACTCACAAGTAAAACTTGCTACTAAATTAGCTGCCGTGGACGCTGCAATCGAGGCAGAACAAGTAATTGCGATTGAATGGTAATTTGATAAAACCACCATCTAAGGGGCTGGAACATGATACAAGATGATAAGTTCACAGTAAACCAAGGTGTCGATCAGTATTACTACAGTATGCACTCCGGTAGGCAATATGTAGCTATAGATGGGTCTCCAACAGAGCCTGTTATAACTAGTGGTCCAACGATGAAAGTGTCTCGATATGAGAACATGGTCGGCTCACAAAACGGTGGTGTGGTTAACAACGAAGCTAATGCTGCGATACAGTCTATCTCCGTCTCTGATCCATCCAGCACTATGCAAGCGAACGCTGGCTATTTCTCTGCTGTTGGTCAAGCTGTAACTCCGGGAGTCGATGCTCTTGGATTGTGTGCTCAAGGACACGCCAAGGATAGTGCTGGGTGTGGTATAGGTCTCTATGCAGAGGGTCGCAATAGCTCGCCCTTGCCGGGACATGGCAACATTATGGCTGCTGAGGTACGAGTTACCAATCTGACTATGCAGAACAAACACTATAGTCCGGGAGGATCTTCTAGTGGTATGGGTGTTTGGGCCACTTGTGATACCGACAACAACTATGGCGGTGCAAATCTCTGCGGTGTAGCCTTTGCTGCTGGTGGTGTGACGGGATCATTTTGGGATGTGGGTTTTGCGGTAACTCAAAACTCGATAGCGTCTGCTGGCTTTCGTGATGACAGCAATTCAGGTACAGTGTTCGCGGTTAGTGGTTTCCATCAATATGGTATTGACTTCTCTGATGCAACAATTGTAGGTCCATGTCTTCGTACGGGTCAAGCATCCGTAGAGCTTACGGGTAATATCTATCTTGATGGTGTTGTTTCCCTAGATGGACTTAACTCTAATTTGAGCGATTGGGGTATAGGCGCAACCACAGGGAATGTGTTTCGAGTTTACTCCACTATTGGTCTTTCAATTGGAGGTATTGCTGGAGGAACCAATGGTCGCAAGATAATCCTATTGAATACCGGAGCAAATCCTATAACTCTCACCAATTCAGGGGAGTCAAGTCAGCCGTCAAATCGGTTTGCTATTAGGAAGAATGAAACACTCTATCCCGGAGGAACCGTTACGCTTTACTACGATGGTGTGAACATGCGTTGGCGTATTCTAAGTATTTATTAAGGTGGGAAAATGAGCACCAACTCTAATTTGTATAAAAAACTTCTTGGGGTTGGTTTGGCCTCATCACTCGCCCTTGCTGGCTCCTTCCTTATAGCTCCTTCAGAAGGTCTAGTAACTAAAACTTATTTAGACCCTGTTGGTATTTTGACCTCATGTTTCGGCCACACAGGACCAGAACTCAAGCTTGGACAAACGTTCACCGTAGATCAATGCGATAAAGTATTTGCTGAGGATCTTATTAAACATGACAAGCAACTGATGTCTGTTGTGAAGGTTCCTTTCAAATCTGATTACCAACATGCTGCTATGCTTTCTTTTGTGTACAATGTTGGGATTGGTAATTTCTCATCCAGCACTATGCTTAAAAGACTGAATGCTGGTAACTATGGTGGGGCTTGTTTGGAATTGACACGTTGGATTTACGCGAAAGGGAAAAAGCTTAATGGTCTTGTCACTAGACGAACTAAAGAGTATCAGTTTTGTATGGGTGAAGTTCCCTTAGAAGTTAAGGAGGTTGTCAATGAAAGTAATAAATGATTGGAAGCGTCATCTGAAGTCCTACTCCTTTATTTCTTTGGTGGGGATTCTGTTTAGTGCAATCTCTGTGACTGGCCTATCTGCATTGGGTGTTTTGGGTGCAGGACTATCTATGCCTGTCTTGGCTACTCTAGTGACTATCTTTGCTATCTTAGGTGGACTAGGCCGTTTCATTGACCAGACAGATGACAATATAAGTGGTGATGGGGATGTTCAATAGCTTAACGTTCTACCTCATTCTCGGTCTATCAGCTTCTACATTAGGTTTTGGCTATCTTTCCTACTCCCTTTTCGCCGATAAAGCCGTAGCTGTACATGCACTCAAAGAGTCACAGGAAACGATTGCAGGGTATGAAAAGTCCCTTAACTTAAAGGGTTTGTCTTGTGATTTGAGTGATAAAGCAGTGGTTGTTGTAGAGTCTGAGAAGAAAGACC
>NZ_JAKFCQ010000067.1:0-109773 GCF_036676585.1 Robertmurraya sp. | reverse complement strand
ATCGTTATTCCTGTTTTCTCTTTACCTTGAATGATGGAGTAATGGATGGGAGCCCCTCCACGCAATTCTGGTAACAGAGAGGCATGAACATTAATGCATCCGAGCGGTGGCGCTTCTAACAGCTCCTTCGGAAGGATTTGTCCGAACGCTGCCGTTACGACTAAGTCAGGCTTTAAGCTTAATACTTGATCCAAGTCCTCTCTTACACGAATTTTTTCAGGTTGAAGAACAGGAATGCCATGCTTTTCCGCTTCTACTTTTACCGGAGGTGGAGTAAGTACTCTTTTTCTTCCAACTGGGCGATCTGGTTGAGTAACTACACCGATCACCTCGTATCCTGCTTCTATCACACTTCTTAATACGGGAACAGAAAAATCAGGAGTGCCCATAAATACTATTTTCGTCATTCGCTTTCGACTCCCTCTAACTCTTCTTCAGTCAAATACCTTGTTACTTTGGATGTAAATAGGATGCCATGAAGATGATCGATTTCATGAAGAATCGCACGTGCTAAAAAATCTTCTGCTTCGATCACAAACGCTTTTCCTTTTCGGTTTCGAGCTTTCACCTTTACAAAATACGGTCTTGTTACCTCTCCGTAAACTCCTGGGAAACTAAGACAACCTTCCGGACCTGTTTGTTCGCCGGACACTTCTAATATTTCAGGGTTAATGAGTTCAATCGTCCCCGACTCATCGTCTATATCAACGATGGCAATTTGTCTTGCTATGCCAATTTGAGGGGCTGCAAGACCTACCCCATCGAATTCAATCATAGTATCATACATATCATTTAGTAGCTTTTCTAGTTTTTTATCAAATACCGTTACTCTCTCACATTCTTGCTCAAGTACCTCTGCAGGATGAGTAACTAGCTTCTTTACCGTCAAAATACTTCCTCCGATTTTTTCATATTTATCACTATTCTCTACGAAAACAACTCGCTTCATAACTAACTACATGAGAATATAAGGATTCACGTCTGTAGAAATGGTTAACCCGGTTGTTGCAGATTCATGCTGATATTGATCAAGTACAGTTTTAATGGCACGACCTAACTGTGGCTCACGTTTGTATTTTATCAAACATTGGTATCTATATCTATTTTTGATTCGAGGAATTGGTGAGGCAACAGGCCCTAGAACAATCGCTTCTGGAGAAAGACTATTCCGAATGTATCCGGTAATCTTCTCTGTCACCGACACCACCTTCATCAAATTCTCATGGCTTACTGTGATCAGGGATATATAATAGAAAGGGGGATAATGGTGAAGCTTTCTTATTTGCATTTCCCTTTCATAATACAAATCATAGTCCTGCTGAGCAGCAAACTGAATACTGTAATGCTCAGGCGTATAGGTTTGTACTATTACTTCCCCTGTTAGCTCATGTCTTCCGGCTCTTCCACTTACCTGTGTAAGCAGCTGAAAGGTTTTCTCAGATGAACGGAAATCAGGGATATGCAGCATCGTATCAGCTGAAAGAACTCCTACGAGTGTAATTTTAGGAAAATCTAATCCTTTTGCTATCATTTGCGTCCCTAACAGAATATCTGCTTTTCCTTCACCAAAATTAGTTAGCAGCTTTTCATGCGCCCCTTTTTTTGAAGTCGTATCCACATCCATTCGGATCACTCTTGCCTCTGGCAACACTTTGCCAAGTTCTTCTTCAATCTTCTGTGTGCCAGTCCCAAAATAACGAATATACTCAGATTGGCATTCTGGGCATTGTGTTGGAACAAGGGACTCATAGCCGCAATAATGACACTTCATTCTCTCGCTAAATCGATGATAAGTTAACGAAATATCACAATCCGGACAGTTAACAACATACCCGCAATCTCTACACATCACAAAGGAGGAATGTCCTCGTTTGTTTAAAAACAATACTGTTTGCTCCTGCTTTTCGAGTCTATCTTTCAATTTTTCCATTAATACCCTTGAAAACATGGAGCGATTTCCTTCGCGAAGCTCTTCTCTCATATCCACGACTTCAACATGAGGCATCGGACCACTATTCATCCGGCTCGGCAATGTTAAAAGCTCATACACACCTTTTTTTGCGCGAGCAAATGATTCGAGTGCTGGAGTTGCGCTTCCTAGTACAACCGGACAGCCATATTTTTTGGCACGTTGAATCGCAACGTCTCTTGCATGGTATCTAGGATTTTCTTCTTGCTTATAACTTGTTTCATGCTCTTCATCAATGATAATAATTCCGAGGTTTTCAAAGGGAGCAAAAATGGCAGACCTTGCCCCTACAACCACTTTTACTTCTTTTCTTTGAATCTTTCGCCACTCATCGTATTTTTCCCCTGTAGAAAGTCCGCTGTGCATGACAGCCACTTCATCTCCAAATCTTCCTTTAAACCGTTTCACCATTTGTGGAGTTAAGGCGATTTCTGGGACGAGAACGATCGCTTCCTTTCCTTTCTCTAACACTCGTTGAATCGATTGTAAATATACTTCCGTTTTTCCACTTCCTGTTACCCCATAAAGTAAGAATACTTTATGAAGATCTTCTTCAATGGTTTGTAAAACGGGGGTAATAGCTATTTTCTGCTCGGGGGTTAACGGTAAAGCCTGTGTCCGTTCAAATACACGATTCTCGTAAGGATCTCGGTACACTTCTACTTCTTCTTCCCTTAACATTCCTTTATTAACAAGACCCTTTATAGCAGATGAAGAGGTGTTTAATAGGTTCAGCAAATGTTGTAAAGGGACTGGATCTGGGTTCGCTAGGAAAAACTCTATAATTTCCCTTTGCTTCGTTGCCTGAATGGATAATAGCTTGAGTGAATCGGATAGCTCCTCTTCATTCACATGTGGCATAACATACTTGCGCTTTTTCTTATTCACCCGTTCCTTTACTTCATATATAAATTCAACATGGCCACTAGCGATTTCTTTTTGTAATACCTTCCATGTATCCTCTTTAATCGTATCAAAAGGGACAATAAGACTTTTCTCAAATACCTTTTTTAGGACCTGTGGCAACAGATTCAAATCGGTCGTCACGCGGACTTTTTTTTCGTATTTCGCTTTAAGTGCTGCCGGTAGCATCACCTGATAGGCAGAAATTCGATAACAAAGAGTTTCTTCGGATAACCAATCCCCAAGCTGTAAAAGTTCTTCATTTAATACCGGTACAATATCCATAGGAGCAATAATATCTCTAAGCTTTTCAAACTCTGAGCTAGGCTGTAAGGAAATGACAAACCCTTGAATTTTCCGTGGCCCAAACGGAACAACCACCCTCATTCCTGGGGTGATAACCCCTTCTAAATGCTCAGGAATGCGATAATCAAATGGTCTGTCGGTTTGCTTAGCTGGGACATCCACAATTACACTCGCAATCATTCAGCTTCCTCTTTTGGTAGGAGCTTTAAAGCCTCTAAAAGAAGGTTTTTTGCCGCTTCTTGCTTTGTCATTAATGGTAACGAGATAGAATGTCCATCTCGCTTGTATATTGTTATTTTATTTGTATCTGTCCCAAATCCCGATCCTTCTTCTGCAACATTATTTGCCACGATGATATCAGCATTTTTCTTCTCGAGCTTTCTCATCGCGTACTCTTCTACATGATCCGTTTCCGCAGCAAAACCAACCAATACTTGGTGCTTTTTGATTTTTCCAAGCTCAAATAAAATGTCCTTGGTTCTTTCTAATTCGATGCTTTCATTGCCTTCCTGCTTTTTAATTTTGCGGTCAGAAACCGTCTTTGGCTTATAATCAGCAACCGCAGCTGTTTTTACAACTAAATCACTAGATTCATATTGGGCGATTGTCTCATCAAGCATGTCCTGCGCACTTTCCACATGGATAACCTTAACTCCCAGTGGCGGCTCAATGGAAACAGGTCCTGTGATGAGAGTAACCTCCGCTCCAAGATTCCTAGCTTGCTCGGCAATGGCATACCCCATTTTTCCGGACGAAAAATTCGTAATATATCGGACAGGATCTATTTTTTCTCGTGTTGGACCTGCTGTTACAAGTACCTTTCTACTCTTTAAAGGAGTATTCATAGGTTGGAAAAATTCAGCAATTTTCTCAACAATTGTCTCGGGCTCTTCCATTCTGCCTTTCCCAACATAGCCACATGCTAAATAACCCTCTCCAGGCTCGATAAATCCATATCCGTAGCTTCGTAATGTTTCTAAATTCTTTCTCACTGCAGGATGGTCATACATATGAACGTTCATTGCAGGGGCAATCCATACTGGTGATGTTGCAGCCAGCAAGGTGGTAGTAATCATATTATCAGCGATTCCATTCGCTAGCTTTCCAATGACATTCGCTGTTGCCGGAGCAACAACGATTAAATCTGCCCAATCAGCCAAATCAATATGGGCAATTACCTTTGAATTCTTTTCATCAAACGTGTCTATATGCACATCATTTCTTGAAAGCGCCTGAAAGGTTAAGGGTGTCACAAATTTTGAAGCCGATTCACTTAAAATGACCTTTACTTCAAGCCCAGCTTGGGTGAGTTTGCTTGTTAAAGCTGCCGCTTTAAAAACAGCAATTCCCCCAGTAACACATAGTAAAATCTTCTTTCCTCTCACAGAAAAAACCTCCGTTCGATAAACATCTTTCTTCCATTATGCAAGAACATAACTTCATTTGCATCTTTAAAACAAAAAACAACCTAAAATTTAGGTTGTTCCCCGTCTTTATTCAGCTGATTCGTCTTTTACGATACGGTAAGTAAGCTTATCGGCATGAATTTCTTCTAATGCTTTTCCAACCTGCTTATGAGAAACATACTTATCTAAGTGCAGGTTTTCTCCTTGTTGTAGCTTTCGTGCTCTTTTTGCAGCAACCGAAACTAGTGAATACTTTGAGTCAATTTTTGTCATTAATGAATCAATTGATGGATATAACATAGGATTAATCTACCTCCAAAATTCTTCTATATCTAGGTTCTACTCGTTCACGACGTAAATGCTCGGCAATGACGATCGCTTTAATTCTTTCAACAGCTCTGTCGACTTGGTCGTTTTCCACAACATAATCATATAAATGCATCATTTCTAATTCTTCTCTTGCTGCATTCATTCGATTGTTGATTACATCCTCAGTCTCCGTACCACGTGTGACAATCCGGTTTTTCAACTCAGATAAACTTGGCGGAACGAGGAAAATAAAAAGTCCATCCGGAAACTTCTTTCTAACCTGTCTTGCACCTTGTACTTCAATTTCCAAGAAGACGTCTTTACCACTATCTAATGTTTGTCTTACGTAATCAACGGGTGTCCCGTAGTAATTGCCCACAAATTCGGCATACTCAAGTAGCTTTTCCTCTTTTATAAGTTGTTCAAATTCTTCTCTAGATTTAAAGAAGTAATCAACTCCATCAACTTCCCCTTCTCTTGGAGCACGGGTAGTCATTGAAATAGAGTATTCAAAGGCGGTATCAGGCTGTGAAAATACCTCTTTCCTTACCGTACCTTTTCCTACTCCAGAGGGTCCAGATAATACAATTAATAACCCTTTTTCTTGCATGAATCAATCCTACCCTTCATCAATAATATCATCTTTATCATTTAATCGGGCCGCAACCGTTTCTGGCTGTACCGCAGAAAGAATAACATGGTCACTATCCATCACAATTACTGCACGAGTTCTTCTTCCATATGTAGCATCTATTAACGAACCACGATCCCTAGCATCTTGAATAATTCTCTTTATCGGAGCTGATTCAGGACTAACGATAGAAATAATTCGATTTGCAGAAACAATGTTTCCAAAACCGATATTTATTAGTTTAATTGACATGATTGTCCTCCAATCATAAGAATTATTTTTACCTTCCTAAAGCTTTTCTAAACCAAGAGCTATTCAATATTTTGAATCTGCTCCTTAATCTTTTCGATTAAGCTTTTTAACTCCACCACTTCGGCAGCTATCTTTGCATCATTTGCCTTTGATCCGATTGTATTTGTTTCCCTATTCATCTCTTGAACAAGGAAATCAAGCTTTCTTCCAACAGGCTCCTGATCATTTAGGAAGGTATTAAATTGCACAACATGACTATCGAGTCTTGTGAGCTCTTCATTGATATCTGCTTTATCTGCAAAAATGGCAATTTCAGTCACGATTCTCGCTTCATCCAGCTGCAGGTCTACATATTCTTGAATTCTCTTTTTTAACCGATTCGCGTATTGTTCAACCACAGTTGGCGCATATTGTCTAAGTGCTTGGACAGTCGATTGTATCTTTTCAATATGTGAGCGAATATCCTGTTGCAATGCCTTCCCTTCCGCTTCACGCATATTCACACAATTTTGAGCAGCCTCTATGCTTGCATCTAACAAAAGCTCTTCGATACACTCGGTGCCAGATTCTTGCTCTTCAATACTAAATATCTCGTCACGATTAAGTATATCCTTTAATGAAACACTCTCATTAATTTGAAAACGTTTCTGAATTTCCTTTATGTACTGAAGATAGTCCTCTAAGAGACTCCAATCGACTAAGAGTTTTCGATTTGTCAGTTCTTCACCTTCTATGGTAATGAAGACCTCAATTCTTCCTCTTTTTATGTATTCATTTAGCTTCTTTTTTAGCTTATCCTCGAAGTTAGAAAGACTTCTAGGTATTCGGAAGTGATATTCGGCAAATCGGTGATTCACCGTTTTAACCTCAACAGTTACCTTGATATGTTCATTGCTGCGGATGCTCCTACCAAAGCCTGTCATGCTCTTTACCAAACCCAACACCCCATAACTTTTTGTGTATAGAAAAAGGTAATAGAGCTTTCTCTATCACCTTTTGGATTATAACATACTTTATTTATTTTTACTTGCCAAAAATGAACCTGCTAGTAAAAAAGTTGGGATTGAAGCAAAACCAATGACTAATAACCAATCACGAAGAGCCAGTGGAACGGTATGGAAGATTGGTTGTAATGGCGGATAGTACATAACTACTAGCATTAAAGCTAATGAAGAAATAACCGCCCATACAAGATACATGTTTCCGAATGGATTTCTTGAAAAAACTGATTTTTCACTGCGGCAATCGAAAACATGAATCAGTTGAGCTAAAACAAGAGTAGCAAAAGCAACTGTTTGAGCATGGATTAAATCATTAGGATTTTCATTATACGAAATCATAAACGCAAGCAAAGTCGAAGTTCCAATTAAAAAGCCTCGCGATATGACCTTCCACCCTAACCCTCTTGCAAAAACACCTTCTTTAGGACTCCGCGGACCACGCTTCATCACATTTTCCTCTGGCTGATCTAGACCTAACGCCATCGCTGGCAAACCATCCGTTACAAGGTTAACCCAAAGAATTTGAATCGGCACTAGAGGAAGTGGGAGTGCAAGTAACATGGCAAACAGCATCACTAATATTTCACCAACATTGGAAGCAAGCAGATAACGAATGAATTTACGAATGTTCTCGTAAATATTCCTTCCTTCTTTAATCGCTGCTTTAATCGTTGCAAAATTATCATCAAGAAGAACTAATGCAGACGCTTCTTTCGCTACATCTGTACCGGTAATTCCCATTGCAACACCAATATCAGCTGCCTTAATAGCCGGCGCATCATTGACCCCATCACCAGTCATCGCAACGATATGTCCTCTACTTTGTAATGCTTTTACAATCTTTAACTTATGTTCTGGAGAAACACGTGCGAATACTGAAACATCATCCACAACTTCTTCAAGTTCTTCTACAGACATTTCATTCAGTGCATTACCATCTAGCACCTTACTTTTTGGTGTTAAAATACCTAGCTGTTTGGCAATCGCCTTCGCTGTAATGATATGATCTCCTGTGATCATGACAGTCTTAATGCCTGCTTCTTTACATTCTTTAACTGCATGCTTCACTTCTGGTCGTGGTGGATCAATCATCCCTTGTAACCCGATAAAAGTGAGATCCTTCTCTGCTTCTCTTTCATCAAGGATGAGCGTTCCAGGTGATACCTCTCGGTACGCAATCGCGATCGTACGTAATGCTTGAGATGCTAACCCTTCAATGGCATCCTTTACTTTTTCCTCCATGTCACGAGACATAAACTGTCGACGATTTTCCCAGAGGATCGATTCACTTTTTGAAATCAACACGTCTGGGGCACCCTTTGTAACAATAAATTGTCTTCCGTTCGTATCCTTTACAACAACACTCATCATTTTCCGGGCTGAGTCAAATGGAAATTCTTTTACTAATTCATACTGCTTGTGAAGTTGGTCTCTTGTAAATCCTGCTTTTAGTGCAGATACGAGAAGCGCACCTTCTGTAGGATCTCCGTCAATAACATATTCACTGCCTTTTTGAGTGATCTCTGCATGGTTACAGAGCATGCCAAACATCAGCATCTGCTGAAGTGCTTTTTCTTCTTTTATAGAAACCTTATGATCTCCCCGATAGAATTCGCCTCTTGGCTCATAACCAACTCCACCAACTTGGGAAACCTCTCCACCACTCCATAAATGGGTAACGGTCATTTTATTCTGTGTCATCGTTCCAGTTTTATCAGAGCAAATAACAGAAGCACAGCCTAACGTTTCAACAGCAGGAAGCTTACGAACGATGGCTTTTTGCTTAATCATCCGTTGAACTCCAAGGGATAAAGCAACTGTTACAATTGCAGGTAGCCCCTCAGGAATCGCGGCTACCGCTAAAGATACCCCAGCTAAAAACATTGTATATAAATCGTGCCCGCCAAATACCCCTGCAATCACAACTAATACAGTTAAAAGAAGGGCTGCTGTGATCAAAATTTTCCCTAATTGCTCTAGTCTTCTTTGGAGAGGTGTTTCCATTGTTTCCGCATTTTGCAGCAGGTCAGCAATTTGTCCCATCGCTGTTTTCATTCCGGTTCCAACGACAACTCCAACACCGCTTCCCCTCGTGATCATCGTCCCCATAAAGGCCATGTTTTGCATATCACCAAGGCCAAGGTTTTCTTCTTGCAATTTGTTATCAGTTTTTTGTACAGGTAACGATTCTCCTGTTAGTGCTGATTCCTCAATTTCTAAACTATTGGTTTCTATTAATCTCACATCTGCCCCGATTCGGTCGCCACTTGTAAATCGTAAAATGTCTCCTGGTACGACCTCTCTAGAAGCAATTTTGATCCAGTTCCCGTCTCTTAAGACATATACTTGTGGCGCAGATAACTCTTTTAGGGCCTGAAGGGAACGTTCGGCTTTACGCTCTTGGAAAAAACCTAAAAATCCATTGATAATGACAATCGCGATGATAGCAATCGCATCTATATACTCACCTAACAGTCCCGAAATTAACGTCGCTGCTAATAAAACAAGAACCATGAAGTCTTTGAATTGACTAAAGAATAAGATTAAAGCGGACTGCTTTTCTCCTTCTTCTAGCTCGTTGAATCCATGTTGTTTTATTCGATTTACTGCATCAGCCTCAGATAAACCGACCATGTAATCAGTATTTAAGGCTTTTTCTACTTCCTTTTTTTCCATCCCATGGAATTTCATCCGGCAATCCCTTCCTCCTATAATTTTCAACAGAGTTGTCCCAACTCACTCTAAACTAAGCTTATTCAGCCTCGTCCAAAAAAATGATATAATTATTACAAAAGTGGAAGCGACCGGTCAGCGACGTATGGACTGGAGCGCTTTGACTGAGATAAAGGAAACACGAAGAGCAAAGCGATTCGATGTTGACTTATCGTAGGGAAAAGAGCGAAGTACACTAGTCGCTGGTCGCTGGAACTGGACGTTTCAAAAGTGGAAGCGACCGCTATTTTGAAATGCAATTTATAGAAAAGGATGTTCTCTTATGTCATTTGACGGACTGTTTACACGCGCTATCACTAAGGAGCTTTCTGAGGCTTTACGCGGTGGACGTATTAATAAAATTCATCAACCATTTAAAAATGAAATTGTGCTTGTTATTCGTGCCGGTGGAAAGAACCATAAGCTTTTGCTTTCTGTTCATCCTAGTTACGCGAGGGCACAAATAACCACAGAGTCTTATGAAAATCCAAATGAGCCTCCAATGTTTTGCATGTTATTAAGAAAGCATCTAGAAGGATACATATTAGAGGATATTCATCAAGTGGGACTTGAAAGAATGATTGTTTTGGATGTGAAGGGAAGAAACGAACTCGGAGATCTGTCGAGCAAACAACTCGTTATTGAAATTATGGGACGCCATAGCAATATTATCTTAATTGATAAAACACGAAACATGATTTTAGACAGCATCAAGCATGTTTCTTATGCTCTTAACAGTCATCGTGCGATTCTACCTGGTCAGGAGTACAAGCTTCCTCCTGCGCAAAACAAATATAATCCTCTAGAGGCAACAGAGGAGGATGTGTTAAAGAGAGTGGACTTTAATGCAGGAAAGATAGATAAGCAGCTGGTTGAGCAATTTGCTGGTTTATCTCCTTTATTAGCAAGAGAAATCGTCCATGAAGCAGGCATTGCCAACCGGAATACCTTGCCCAAAGCTTTTATTAGTCGCATGGAAAAAATTAAAACCTATCAAAATGAGCCATCGATTATGAATGCCCACGGAAAAGAAATGTTTTACCTTTTCCCAATGACTCATACATCAAGTGAAGTTCAGTCGTTTTCCAATATAAGCGAAATGCTCGATCGTTTTTATTTTGGGAAAGCCCAAAGAGACCGTGTGAAGCAGCAAGGAAATGATCTGGAACGGTTGATTAATAATGAACGAGATAAAAACAAAAAGAAAATTGATAAGCTTCAAAAAACGTTGGTAGATGCACAAAATGCAGAGGAATATCAATTATTTGGGGAGTTATTAACGGCCAATCTCTATGCAGTTGAAAAAGGAATGACATCGGTCGAGGTTATTAATTATTATGATGAGAATGCTGGAATGGTTACCATTCCACTCGATCCTCAGAAATCACCTTCAGACAATGCGCAGCGATACTTTACAAAGTATCAAAAAGCAAAAACAGCACGTAAGATTGTTCAAGAACAAATTGAAAAAGCGAACGAGGAAGTGCTGTATTTTGAGACATTAATTCAACAAATGGAGACCGCCTCTATCAAAGATATTGAGGAAATTCGACAAGAGTTAATTGAAGAAGGATATATTCGTGACCGACAAAAAAATAAATCAAAAAAACAAGTAGTAGCAAAGCCAGTACTTGATCAGTATGTATCCTCCGACGGAACAGACATCCTGGTGGGGAAAAACAATAAGCAAAACGATTATTTAACGAACAAAGTAGCTAGTCGTGACGATGTATGGCTTCATACTAAGGATATTCCTGGATCACATGTTGTCATTCGAAGCAAAACTCCTAGTGATAACACTATTCTAGAAGCAGCCAATATCGCTTCCTATTTTAGTAAAGCACGAAGCTCAAGCTCCGTTCCCGTTGACTTTACACAAGTAAGACATGTAAAGAAACCAAATGGCGCAAAACCCGGTTTCGTCATATATGACAACCAACAAACGGTATACGTCACACCTGACGAAAACCTTATCATCCAGTTAAAAAAGTAAAAAAAAAAGGGTGTCAGACACCCCAAATGGACAGATTCGCTGTTTTTGTCCGTCTGGGGTGGACACTCTTTTTTCTGCATTTATATTATGCTTTTACTACCGGTTTCCAAGCTGTTGGGTCTTGGCTCCAGCTACGAAGACTAGCTACTGCATCCTCTTCGATGCTTCCAGCCGCTAATGCCACATCTACCAATGTTGAGAAATCGGTAAGAGAATATGTCTTAATGTTTGCTTCCTCTAATAGCTTCTTCCCTTTTTCCAGCTCATACGTGAAGATAGAAACGACTCCTAATACTTCACAACCTGCTTCCCTTAATGCATCAACTGCTGTAATTACGCTTCCGCCTGTTGAGATTAAGTCTTCCACTACTACTACTTTTTGTCCTGCAACGACACGGCCTTCAATCTGATTTCCTTTGCCATGCCCTTTAGCTGATGAACGGACATAACTCATCGGTAAATCAAGTAGTTCACTTACCCATGCCGCATGAGGAATCCCAGCAGTTGCTGTTCCAGCTACCATTTCTGCATCAGGGAAGTGCTTAAGTATAAGTTCCTTTAGTCCAGCTGCAATCTCTCTTCTTGCTTCAGGGAAAGATAAAGTTAGTCGATTATCACAATAAATAGGTGATTTAATTCCTGATGTCCAAGTAAAAGGTTGATTCGGTTGTAACGAAACTGCTCCGATTTCTAAAAGTGTGTTAGCTATTTTTTGTTTCATATACTTTTCCCTCCCACGCGTTTTTGTAAAGCTGATAAGCTAGTACCGGATCTTCGGCTCTTGTTATAGAACGACCTACAACAATCATGGACACACCTGCGTTCCTAGCAAACTCAGGAGTGGCTACTCTCTTTTGGTCACCAACTGACTCCGAACTCATGCGAATTCCTGGTGTAACAGTTAAGAACTGTTCACCTAATTGTTCACGGATGATCTTCACTTCATTTGAAGAGCAAACCACACCATCAAGTCCTGCATCCTTCGTTACCTTTGCATAATGAAGAACGGATTGTTCGAGGCTCACTGAAATTAATTGTTCACCCTTCATTTGTTCCTCTGAAGTACTAGTTAGCTGTGTTACTGCGATGATGCTTGGTCTTTTCGCACCTGAAGCCGTTCCAGCCTCAAGACCTTCTAGAGCTGCCATCATCATTTCTTTTCCACCTGCCGCATGAACATTCACTAAGTCACAGCCTAGACTAGCTAGATTTCTCATCGCACGCCCCACTGTATTTGGAATATCGTGCAATTTTAAATCTAAGAAAATATCATGACCCATGTCCTTTAATTCTTTAACCATAGCAGGGCCTTCTTTATAAAAAAGCTCCATGCCAACTTTAACGAATAGTTGCTCATTATTAAATTTCTTTAAAAAACCGTACACATCATTTTTATCTGGAAAATCAAGAGCGATGATAAGCGAGTTTTTCATTCTTCTTCCAACTCCTTCCCGTACATTCTGAAATATGATCAAAACCAAGTTCATTTAATAACGCTGGAAGTTGTTCAATGATTTTCGGACATACGAGCGGATCGACAAAATTAGCTGTACCAACTGCCACCGCACTCGCTCCGGCATAAAAAAATTCAATCACATCTTCTGCCGATTGAACGCCACCCATCCCAATAATAGGAATATTTACGTGCTGACTTACTTCATAAATCATTCGAATCGCAACCGGTTTAATCGCAGGACCTGAAAGCCCTCCTGTATTATTAGCAAGCACAGGCTTACCTGTCTTCAAATCAAGCCTCATGCCAATTAAAGTATTAATCATGGTTAACCCGTCCGCACCGCCTGCCTCTACCGCCTTGGCCATCTCAACAATATTCGATACATTCGGTGAAAGCTTGACATACACAGGTACACTTGATACTTCTTTCACCTTTTTCGTTAATTCCTTTGCCACTTCAGGAATCGTTCCAAAGGCAATACCACCTGTTTTTACATTCGGGCAAGAGATATTCAGTTCTAGTGCATGAACATTACTTACCTTTGAAATTTCACGTGCAACCTCAATATAGTCCTCTTCAAGTGAGCCAGCCACATTTGCGATGATCGGAACATCAAATTGGTCTAACCAAGCAAGCTCCTCATTAATAACCTTTTTAAGGCCAGGATTTTGTAAGCCAATCGCATTCAACATCCCAGCAGTTGTCTCTGCTACCCGTGGAGTTGGATTCCCAAAACGAGGTTCTACTGTTGTTGCTTTAATCATTATGGAACCTAATGTACTTAAATCATAAAACTGACTATACTCTCTACCGAAACCAAAGCATCCTGACGCAGGCATGATTGGGTTTTTTAATTGTAAACCAGGTAGGTTCACCGCTAGTTGACTCATATAAGAACCTCCCCTCCTTTAAACACTGGCCCATCCGTACAAACCTTTTTATAAGTATATCCTGTAGGGTCTTCCTGTGTTCTACATACGCATGCAAAGCAAGCTCCAATTCCACAGCCCATTCGCTCTTCAAGAGAAAGATATACTTTTTTCTCAGGGTACGCAGTCTCTAATGCTCGTAACATCGGGGTAGGACCACATGTGTACAATGTCTCAAACGAAAGATTCTGTGCGGAGATCACATCCGTTACAAATCCTTTCTCTCCATGAGATCCATCAACCGTTACGATAAACGTCTCACCTAATTCGGCAAATTTCTGTTCGTAAAATACCGCATCCTTTGTTGCAAAGCCTAACACATGAATGACATTCACGTTTCGCATCTTTAGCCTTAGAGATAATTCATATAGCGGAGGTACACCAATGCCGCCACCTACTAAAAGGGCGGTTGATCCAGCCTTAGCTTCCTCTACTGGAAATCCATTTCCTAATGGCCCTAGAACGTCTACAACATCCCCAACTTTTTTCTGTGCAAGTAGCTTTGTTCCATTACCTTCTGCCCGGAAAATCATCGTAAACATGTCATTTGCTTGGTCGATTTTTGCAATACTAATTGGTCTACGCAAAAGTGGATCTACACTATCACTAACTTTTAGATGTACAAATTGACCTGGTTCATTCATCTGTTGGACGAGCTCACCCTTAAGGGTGAGCTCAAAAATATTGTGAGCTATTTCTTGATTGGAAATTACGATACATTCCTCATTGCGAATCATAGTAGTACTGCCTCCCTGCTGTCTGCGGGACTTTTCTCCATCGCCTCAGCTGAAAAATTCATTGATTCAATTACTCGTAAAATGGCCTCTGCTGTATCTAATGAAGTTAAGCAAGGAACACCGTTTTCAACTGATTCTCTACGAATTCTAAACCCATCACGTTCTGGCTGCTTTCCTTTTGTTAATGTGTTAATCACAAACTGCGCTTGGCCGTTACGAATAACATCAACAATATCAGGATGGCCTCCACCAATCTTCTCAACAACCTTCACTGGAATTCCTTGTTCTTGGAAGAACTTCGCTGTCCCTTCCGTTGCCATAACCCGGAAGCCGATTGAGAAGAAACGCTTTGCGATCCCTAAAGCTTCTTGCTTATCTTTGTCAGCAATCGTCATAAGAACCGATCCAAATCCTTGAATTTTCATTCCTGAAGCAACTAATCCTTTGTAAAGGGCTTTTTCAAGTGTGTGGTCTTTCCCCATAACCTCACCAGTCGACTTCATTTCTGGTCCTAATGTAATATCAACTCGTCTTAGCTTAGCAAAAGAGAACACCGGTACTTTAACGAATACACCTTGCTTTTCTTCTACCAGTCCTGTCTCATAGCCTTGCTCCTTCAGTGATAAGCCAAGAATCGCTTTTGTTGCCAGATTAGCCATTGGTACGTTTGTAATTTTACTTAAGAATGGCACCGTACGGCTTGAACGAGGATTTACTTCCAACACATATACTTCCTCTTTAGCTACAACGTATTGAATATTGAAAAGTCCGATGATTCCTAGTCCTTTTGCCAATCGTACAGTGTAATCAATTAGCTTATCTTTTACTGCCTGAGTAATGCTTTGTGGTGGGTACACAGCGATTGAATCTCCAGAATGGACTCCTGCTCTTTCGATATGCTCCATGATTCCAGGAATGATTACTGTTTCGCCATCGCAGATTGCATCTACTTCTATTTCTTTTCCTGTTAGGTAGCGGTCTATCAATATCGGATGCTCAGGGTTAATTTTCACCGCTTCTTTCATGTACTGTAGAAGTTCAGCCTCTTGGTAGACAATTTGCATCGCTCTTCCACCAAGAACATATGATGGACGAACTAACACTGGATAACCAATCGAACTAGCGATTACTGCTGCTTCCTGAGCAGTTCTTGCTGTTTTACCAAGTGGTTGTGGAATATTTAACTCCTGAAGTGCTGCTTCAAAACGATCGCGATTTTCAGCACGGTCAAGATCATCCAAGCTTGTTCCGAGAATCTTTACTCCTCTTTCTACAAGTTTAGAGGCTAAGTTAATCGCTGTTTGTCCACCAAACTGGACAACCACGCCAGCTGGCTTTTCTAAGTCAATTACGTGCATGACATCTTCTATTGTTAGTGGCTCAAAGTATAGCTTATCTGAGATACTAAAATCGGTTGAAACTGTCTCTGGGTTATTGTTAATGATGATTGCTTCATATCCTGCTTCTTGAATCGCCCATACTGCATGAACCGTAGAGTAATCGAATTCAATCCCTTGGCCGATTCGGATTGGACCAGAACCAAGCACAATTACACTTTCACGTTCAGTAACAATCGATTCATTTTCGTCTTCATACGTACCGTAGTAATAAGGGGTTTCAGACTCGAACTCAGCTGCACATGTATCAACCATTTTATAGACTGGAACAATGCCCTTTTCTACTCTCCAATCGTAAACAGCACGCTCATTTGACGCCCATAGCTTAGCAAGGGTACTGTCAGCAAATCCTAGTTCCTTTGCTTCTCTCGTGATTTCCTCGTCAAAAGGAAGAGTTTGTAACTTAGCTTCGAACTCGACAATCTTAGCAAACTTTGCAAGGAAGAATAGATCAATTTTGCTCCATGCATGGATGGTTTCGATCGTGACTCCACGTCTTAACGCTTCTCCGATATAGAACAGGCGCTCATCTCCAGCTTTACGAATTCGTTTCTCAAGTAACTCATCAGAAATTTCATCTGCATCGTTTAGTGAAAAATGAAACACATTCGCTTCAAGTGAACGAATTGCTTTTAATAAAGATTCCTCAAAGGTACGACCAATCGCCATTACTTCACCAGTAGCCTTCATTTGTGTACCTAGTGTACGGTTAGCACTTTCGAACTTATCAAACGGCCATCTTGGAATTTTTGAAACGATATAATCAAGTGCAGGTTCAAAACTTGCATAGGTTTTTCCTGTTACAGGGTTCATCATTTCATCAAGTGTTAACCCAACTGCGATTTTTGCAGCAAGCTTAGCAATCGGATATCCTGTTGCTTTAGATGCTAGCGCAGATGATCTACTTACACGTGGATTTACTTCAATGATGTAATAATCATAACTGTCAGGATCTAAAGCTAGTTGGACGTTACAACCACCCTCAATTCCAAGGGCACGGATGATTTTTAATGATGTGTTTCTAAGCATTTGATACTCACGATCACTTAGCGTTTGACTCGGTGCAACAACGATCGAATCACCTGTATGAACACCTACTGGATCAATGTTTTCCATATTACATACAACGATCGCATTGTCATTAGCGTCTCTCATTACTTCGTATTCAATTTCTTTGAAGCCAGCAATGCTTTTCTCTAATAAACATTGTGTAACCGGGCTATTTTTCAACCCACTTGTTACGGTTTCAACCAATTCCTCTTCGTTATGACAGATACCTCCACCCGTTCCGCCGAGTGTAAACGCTGGACGAACGATAACTGGGTAACCAATTTGTGCCACGAAGTCATATGCTTCTTCAAGTGTATGAATAATTTCACTTTCAGGTACTGGCTCGCCTAAGTCATTCATTAATGTACGGAATAAATCGCGATCCTCTGCTTGCTCAATGGCTGAAAGCTTGGTACCTAAAATTTCTACATTACATTCTTCAAGAACTCCAGAGTTAGCTAACTCTACTGCTAGGTTTAAGCCTGTTTGTCCTCCAAGTGTTGGGACAAGTGCATCTGGACGCTCTTTTCGGATGATTGTGCTAACGAACTCCAGAGTTAGTGGCTCAATATACACAGCATCTGCCATCGTTGTATCTGTCATAATTGTTGCTGGGTTTGAGTTTACTAAGATGACACGGTACCCTTCTTCTTTTAATGCGATACACGCCTGAGTACCTGCATAATCAAATTCTGCTGCTTGCCCAATGACGATGGGACCTGACCCGATAACTAGTATGCTTTTTATATCTGTACGCTTTGGCATTCGATTGCACCTTCCTCTTTTTCTGTCTCAATCAACTGTAAAAACTGTTCGAATAAATAATTTGCATCCTCTGGTCCTGGTGATGCTTCCGGATGATACTGGACTGTAAATGCTTTTGCTTCTTTATGCTTTAATCCTTCAACAGTACCGTCATTTAAGGCGATATGTGTAACCTCTAAAGGAGTTCCTTGAAGCGATTCTTCTTCAACTGTGTACCCGTGGTTTTGTGAAGTAAGAGCAACTTTTCCTGTTGCTAAATCCTTCACCGGATGGTTCGATCCTCGATGTCCAAATTTCAACTTAACTGTGTTTGCTCCACATGCTAAGGCAAATAACTGATGACCTAAGCAAATTCCAAACAGAGGAACATGTCCAATGATTTGTTGAATCATTTCAATTGCTTCTGGAACATCCTTAGGGTCTCCAGGTCCATTTGAGAGCATCACTCCGTCTGGCTTCAAACGTTTAATTTCTTCAGCTGTTGTGTTATATGGAACAACAATTACGTCACAATCACGCTTATTTAATTCACGTAAAATTCCATGCTTCATTCCAAAGTCAACAAGAACGATTCTTCTTCCTCTACCAGGGCTTGCATAAGCAGATTTTGTGGAAACCTGCTTTACTTGATCGTTTCTAAATGGGGCTTTTAACCCCTCGAGCACTTCCTCGACACTTGCATCGATCGAACAGATGGCACCCTTTAGTGCACCATATTGTCGAATGATTCTTGTAAGCTTTCTTGTATCCACACCTGAAATTCCAGGAATATTCTTTTCTTTTAATAATTCATCTAATGTTTTTTCGTTTCTCCAGTTCGATGCAAACTCTGCTGCTTCCTTAACAACCATTCCATGAACAGACGGAGAAATTGATTCAAAATCATCACGATTAATTCCGTAATTTCCAACAAGCGGATACGTAAAAGTAACGATTTGTCCACAGTAAGATGGGTCAGAGAGAATTTCCTGATAACCAGTCATTCCGGTGTTAAACACGACTTCCCCCATTTTTTCTGTGTCACTTCCAAAAGCTTTTCCGATAAAAACTGTACCGTTTTCTAGAATTAATTGCCTTTTCATACTGTTACATACCCTCTTTTCCATGCGATTTTCCCAGCTGCGATTGTTACTACTGGCCATCCTTTACACTCCCAACCACCAAACGGAGTGTTTCTACCTTTTGATAAGAATGTGTTTGGATCAATACTTTCTTCTTTCGTAAGATCTACAAGTACTAGATCAGCGACCGCTCCAACCTCAAGTTTTCCATATGGTAAGTCAAATGCCTGAGCTGGCTTAACAGTTAAGAAATCTACCAGCTGCTTTTCTGTCAAAATTCCTTTTTCAACAAGATTTGTATATAAAAGCGGAAATGCTGTTTCTAAACCAACAATGCCAAATGGAGCTAGATCCATTCCCTCAGCTTTTTCTTCTGCTGTATGTGGGGCATGGTCTGTGGCGATAAAATCAATGGTTCCATCAAGTAAACCTTCAATCAATGCATCACGATCCGCTTTTCCTCTTAGTGGAGGATTCATTTTATAGTTCGAATCTAATCCTGGGATATCCTCATCACATAATAATAGGTGGTGAGGTGTTACTTCTGCGGTTACTCTAATACCTGCACGCTTGGCGTCACGTACCACACGGACCGATTCTTTCGTACTAATATGGCACACATGGTAATGACAGTTTGCTGCTTCTGCTAATAATACGTCTCGAGCAATATGAACCGATTCACATACAGAAGGAATTCCGTTCAAGCCATGTTTTTTTGAAAATTCCCCTTCATGTACAGATCCCTTATGAATTAACGTGTTTTCTTCGCAATGTGCCACGATTGGCATATCTACACTTGCCGCAAGCTGCATCGCTTGAAGCATCATATCTGCTGATTGGACCCCTACTCCGTCATCCGTGAAGGCGAATGCTCCTTCTTCTTTTAATGCTGCAAAATCAGTAAGTTCTTTTCCTAGCTCTCGTATGGTAATCGAAGCATATGGCAGCACTCGGACAGCACCTGTTTCTGCAATTCGTTTATTTAAGTTTTGAAGAGTTTCTACTGAATCTGGAACCGGTCTTGTATTAGGCATAGCTGCGATCGTTGTAAAACCACCACGAGCTGCCGCTAGTGTACCCGTAGCAATCGTTTCCTTCTTCTCTCCTCCTGGCTCACGTAAATGAACATGCAAGTCAACAAACCCAGGAGATACTAGCAATCCTGTTGCATCAATGATCTCTGCATCCTCCGCTTGAAGATCCGGACCAATCGCTGCAATCTTTTCGTCTTTTATTAAAATATCGACTGCCTCTTTTTGTCCTTTATCAGTAAGCCATTGACCATTTTTGATGAGAATTGTCATTGAATTTTCCCCCTTCAGATTGTTGTAATGCTCTTTTTAATACTGCCATACGAACGTAGACGCCATTTTCCATTTGCTTAAAGATTCTCGAACGCTCGCATTCTACTAAACTATCAGCGATTTCTACATCTCTATTTACTGGCGCAGGATGCATAATAATGCTTCCTTGTTTCATTCGTTTCTCTCTTTCTACTGTTAACCCAAAAGCTTGGTGATAATCAACCGTTTCTCCACCAACTTGATGTCTTTCGTGTTGGATACGGAGGAGCATGAGCACATCAACTGTTTCTGTTAACGTATCAATATCTTCATAACTTCCATATTGTAAAAGCTCTTGGTCAATCCATTCTTTTGGTCCCGAGAAGACGATCTCTGCCCCTAATCGGTGAAGGGCAATCGCATTTGACCTTGCCACACGGCTGTGTATTAGGTCTCCCACAATTCCTACCTTAAGGCCTTGAAAATGTCCGTATTCTTCGTAAATCGTTAATAAGTCGAGCAACGATTGAGTTGGATGATGACCGCATCCATCTCCAGCGTTAATAATTTTAACGTTTGTTTTGCCAACTAGCTGCTTGAAGTACTCATCTTCTGTGTGGCGAATGACAACTGCCTGGACACCAATGGATTCTAAAGTTCGAACCGTATCATATAGTGTTTCTCCTTTAGTGATACTTGATAAGTGTGTTTCAAATGGAATAATGTTTAAGCCTAGTCTTCTTTCAGCAATTTCAAAACTACATTTTGTTCTAGTACTCGGTTCAAAAAACAAGTTTGCAACAAAGGAAGATTGATTAGGCTGCCACGCAGCACCCTCAGAAAATTTTTTCGCCTCTGCAAGGATGTCGTATATCTCGGTAACGGAAAGCTCTGAAGTAGTAAGCAGATTCATGATCAAAACACTCCTTTTGTGGTTTATGTAAAAAATAGCACCCTTGACTTTTTTGTCAGGGTGCTATGCAGATAGGCAGAAGCAGAACACACCCGACTAAGGTATCTCCACTTCTCCTATGCACCCTTTCAAGCCTCTCTGGACTTTCTTTAAAAGGTTTAACTATGCTACTTCATTTTCCTTATCACTTTCAAACATATCTTCTGCAGCTTCTGGTCTACCAGGAAGGATTAAATTAATCAGTATCCCTAAGATAGCTGCTAATGCCATCCCATGAATTTCAAATCCTTCTGATACTTTAATTACTGCTCCTCCAATACCTACTACTAAGATTACTGATGAAATCACAAGGTTGCGCTTGTCTCCGAAGTCGATTTTGCTATCAACTAGCATACGTAATCCTGATGATGCGATAATTCCGAATAGGAGGATGGATACTCCACCCATTACTGGGGTTGGGATTGAGCTTATTAGTGCTGTTACTTTACCAATGAATCCAAATACTGTTGCAACGACTGCTGCCCCAAGAAGGACATACACGCTGTAAACTCTTGTTATGGCTAAGACCCCGATGTTTTCACCATATGTTGTCTTCGGAGGTCCACCGATTAGTGCAGAGATCATGGTAGCTGTTCCATCTCCTAAAATCGAACGGTGTAAACCAGGGTTTTTAATATAATCACGACCAACCACTTTCCCTAATACAAGTTGGTGACCAATATGTTCTGATAATGTTACGATGGCAACTGGAGCCATTAATAATACCAAATCAAGTGTTACTTTCACTTCATAATCAACGAATGGTACAAAGAAGTTTGGCATTTCGAACCATTTTGCTGCTGCTACTGGGGCAAAATCAACGATTCCTACTATTAATGAGTACACATATCCGATAATGATACCTGCGAGAATTGGAATCATGCTCAATGTTCCTTTTCCGTAGATGGAGAAAATGATGGTTGCTACTAATGTTACAAGTGCCGCTGAGAAATGCAGTAGGCTGTACTCGCCAGCCGGGTTATTCATTGCCATACTAACTGCGGTTCCTGCCAAAGCCAACCCGATTACAATAATGATTGGTCCTACTACGATTGGAGGAAGAAGATTCATAATCCAACGGTAACCTGCTTTTTTAATGATTAGTGCAACAATTCCGTACACTAAACCAGCAATAAAGCTTCCAATCATGGCTCCTGCTGGGCCACCTGCTGCTTTTGCCGCAATGATTGGTGTAATGAAAGCGAATGATGATCCTAAATAAGCAGGTACTTGCCATTTCGTTATCATAAGGAACGCGATCGTTCCCAAACCACTGGAGATAAGTGCAATCGCTGGATCGAGTCCAACTAAGAATGGTACTAATATGGTAGCTCCAAACATAGCGAATAAGTGCTGTAGGCTAAGTGTGAGCCAATGGACTGGTTTCGGTGTTTCATGTACATCTAGGATTGGTTTGTTATTCATGTATGTGTCTCTCCTCTGGTTAGTTAAAATAAAAACCCTCTTTTGCACAAGAGGGTCTAGTTGTAGGTCAAGGTATATATTTCACCCCTTGAGTCTACATTTCCCCTTGAAAGCCTCTCTGTGCTTTTTTAAAAGGTTATATTTATTTTTCGTGGATACTTACTGTATCATGTTTGTCAACTTCTGCTAGTTGAACAACAATCTTTTCTGAACTAGAGGTTGGGATGTTTTTCCCAACATAATCTGCTCGTATTGGTAATTCTCTATGGCCTCTGTCTACTAGTACTGCTAGCTGTACAGAAGCAGGTCTTCCGATATCGACTAATGCATCTAATGCAGCGCGTACAGTTCTGCCTGTGTATAAAACATCATCGACTAGGATGACAATTTTGTTAGTAATATCGTGCGGGATATCTGACCCCTTTACTAAAGGTTCCTGATCATTTGTTTTCTTTGTTAGATCGTCCCGATACAAAGTGATATCTAATTCTCCTACTGGAACCTCTGTGCCTTCAATTTCTTTAATTCTTGCAGCAAGACGCTCAGCGAGAAATATTCCTCTTGTCCGTATTCCA
The DNA here is from genome assembly GCF_036676585.1 of Robertmurraya sp. Taxonomy (NCBI): domain Bacteria; kingdom Bacillati; phylum Bacillota; class Bacilli; order Caryophanales; family Bacillaceae; genus Robertmurraya; species Robertmurraya sp. The sequence continues at coordinate 86,661 of NZ_JAKFCQ010000067.1, read as the reverse complement.
ATGAGAACAATTCGTTCTACACCTTTATTTTTTTCAATAATTTCGTGAGCAACCCTTGTCAATGCTCTTCTAATGGCTTGTTCATCAAGTACAATTGCTTTTTGTGACAAGGTCTTCCCTCCTCATTTATCCATAAAAAAACCCTCTAGGCCAGGGCTTAGAGGGTACACGAATTCCATTTGTAGGCATACTTATGCCATACAAGCTCCGTCTCCTTCTCAGCCTCACAGGACCGTCTTTAAAGGACTTATTCAACTATAGAAATCATAAATCAGATGTAGAACTTTGTCAACGATTATTTCTCAAAGACTCGAGAAGCTCTATAAAGTACTCTGGTAATGGTGCTTCAAATTCTAAGTATTCATTGGTTCGAGGGTGATCAAAACCTAACACACCCGCATGCAGAGCTTGTCCGCCTATATCTAGCGTCTTTCTTGGTCCGTATTTTGGGTCACCTGCTAACGGATAACCAATATACTTCATATGAACTCTGATTTGATGGGTACGTCCTGTCTCTAATTGACATTCGACAAGTGTAAAATCTTTAAAGCGCTCTATTACCTGAAAATGGGTAACCGCATGCTTTCCGTTATCCACTACAGTCATACTTTGACGATCCTTAGGGTCCCTTGCTAGCGGGGCATCAATTGTCCCATAATCATGAGGAATGACTCCATGGACAATGGCACGATATTTACGGGTTACTGTCTTTGCCACGAGTTGATTCACAAGGCTTTCGTGAGCCAAATCATTTTTAGCCACCATCAATAACCCGGAAGTGTCCTTATCGATTCGATGGACGATACCTGGTCGAAGCACTCCATTGATGCCCGACAGATCCTTACAGTGAGCCATTAATCCATTCACAAGTGTTCCAGTTGTATGACCAGGGGCTGGGTGTACCACCATTCCCTTAGGCTTGTTTACAACTAGTACATCACTATCCTCATAAAAGATCTCAAGGTCCATAGGCTCAGGAACCACATCAAGCTCCTCTGGATCAGGAATGCTTATTTCTATTACATCTCCAACCGAACATTTATAGCTACTTTTTACTTTTTGGCCGTTAACAACAACGTTCCCCTCTTGCATCCATAGCTGCACTTGAGATCTCGACCATTCATTGTTAACACTCGAAAGGACCTTATCGAGTCTTTCGCCTTTATGCTCTTCATTAATTGTTTGTATTACTTTGTCCATTTGCTATCTCCTTAGATTGTCGCTCTTCTTGCCACATTTGTATCATTAATAAACCTACTCCAATAACTAAGGCTGAATCAGCAATATTAAAGATAGGGAAATTATAGTTAAAAATATACGTATGAATAAAATCGATTACTTCTTTATGTACTACTCGGTCGTAGAAGTTACCAATTGCTCCTCCTAGCATTAACCCGAGTGCCACTCCAAGAAGCCTTTTACCTTTCGCTGCTTTTTGAATATAATAAACAATCCCGATAATCACAATCACGGTTATTAAGTAAAAAAACCACATTTGTCCCTGCAAAATTCCCCAAGCAGCCCCTCTATTACGGTGGGAGGTAATATAAAACCAGTTTTCTATAACAGTTATGCTTTCTCCAAGCTCCATTCTTTTCACAACTAACCATTTGGTCCATTGATCAAGAATAATGACAATTAATGCGATTATGTAATAAAACACAAAGGAAACCTCCAAACCTACTCTTAATATTCCCTTTGCATTTTAGCACATTCTCTATAAAAACGACAGCAAACGCTTCTAATTAAAAAAGCGGTTTACATAAATATTGTTCAAGCTTCCCACAGTCCTCCACCGTTTTTAAGGTTGGAACCATTTGAAGTAGTTCATAAGGTAACAATTCACCTGATATTTCGCATCTGCCAAAAGTACCATTTTCCAATTTTTGAATGGCACTATTGATGTCTCTTAACTCTTCCTCAATAAGCGGTTTTACTAAGGGAGATCCTTTCGAATTTGATAATTGCATCATTAATTCAGTACGCGATTTCCGGAGTTCCAAATAGAGCTTTTGTTCAAATGCTTCCATTTTGTTCATACCTCCGTTTTCAGATGTTTTCCGTTAGTATATCGCGATGGACACGATTCGACACGAACAACATTTAACAACGAAAACAATCATTAACGAAAGTGGAATAATTACTCATACATATTCCATAAACACAGGAAGAACTCTCCGGAAATCCAGAGAGTTCTTCCATTTTTTATACAAGATGGCTGTAGTTTTCTTTCACTACATCTGCACAACGTGGACAAAGGGTTGGGTGCTCCTCTACTTTGCCTACTTCAGTTGTTACGGTCCAGCAACGTTCACAAGTTTCACCTTCAGCTTTTGATACGACAATAGCAGCTGTTTCAAGCTTTACAGCTTCCGCAGGCGCAGAATCCATATCTCCAGCTAATTCAAAACCAGACACAATAAATAATTGTTGAAGGTTTTCTTTAACAGATTGTAATAGTTCCTTTGTTTCTCCTGTTGCATACAAGCTAATTTTTGCTGTTAATGATTTCCCGATTACCTTTGCATTACGTGCTTCTTCTAAAGCTTTAAGAACATCATCACGAACCTTCATAAATTTCGTCCATTTTTCTTCAAGCTGCTTTGCATTAGGAAGGTCAACGTGTAAAGGCATATCGGTTAATTGAACGCTATCTTCCTCCACATTAGGAATGTATGCCCAAACCTCATCAGCTGTGTGAGAAAGAATCGGAGCTGATAATTTAGTTAACGCTAATAAGCTTTCATATAGAACCGTTTGGATTGCACGGCGCTCGTAGTGATTCTTTGCCTCAATATATAGAACGTCCTTTGCAAAATCAAGGTAGAATGCACTTAGGTCTAGCGTACAGAAGTTATTGATTGCATGGTAAATACTTGCAAATTCGTATTCTTCATAAGACTTTGTCACAGATTTAATTAGTTTGTTTAGCTTAACTAGCATGAATTGATCTACTTCACGAAGCTTATCAAATTCTACTTTATCAGTAGCAGGATTAAAGTCTGCTAAATTTCCTAGTAGGAATCGGAATGTATTACGGATCTTACGGTATACTTCAGCTACTTGCTTTAAGATAGCGTCAGACACACGAACATCTGATTGATAATCCACTGATGCTACCCATAGGCGTAAAATATCTGCACCTAGCTGATCCATTACCTTAGCAGGAACAACAACATTACCAATTGATTTACTCATCTTTCTGCCTTCACCATCAAGGGCAAAACCATGGCTTAGAACTCCCTTATAAGGAGCTTTACCTGTTACAGCTACCCCTGTAGATAATGAAGAGTTAAACCATCCACGGTATTGGTCAGATCCTTCGAGATAAAGATCCGCTGGTCTTTGTAATTCGCTTCTCTCTTCTAGAACGGCTTGATGAGAAGAACCAGAATCAAACCAAACGTCCATAATATCAGTTTCTTTTGTGAACTTTCCATTTGGGCTTGATGGATGTGTAAAGCCTTCAGGTAACAGATCTTTTGCATCTCTTTCAAACCAAACATTCGAACCATGTTCACGGAATAATAGCGATACATGTTCAATTGTTTCATCCGTGATAATCGGTTCTCCGTCTTCGCCATAAAATACAGGAATTGGAACACCCCATACACGCTGACGAGAAATACACCAATCTCCACGGTCACGTACCATATTGAATAGACGAGTTTCTCCCCAAGCTGGAACCCACTTCGTTTCCTTAACAGCTTCCAACAAGTCTTCGCGGAAATCTTTAATTGAAGCAAACCATTGAGCCGTTGCACGGAAAATAACTGGTTTCTTTGTTCTCCAGTCATGCGGATAAGAGTGAGTAATGAATGTTAGTTTTAATAAAGCACCCACTTCTTGAAGCTTTTCCGTAATCGGCTTATTTGCTGTATCATAGAATAGTCCTTCAAAACCTACTGCTTCCTTCGTCATTACCCCTTTATCATCAACTGGACAAAGGACGTCTAAACCGTATTTTTGACCTACATGGAAGTCGTCTTCCCCATGTCCTGGAGCCGTATGAACACAGCCCGTTCCTGCATCTGTCGTAACATGTTCCCCTAGCATGACTAAAGACGTGCGATCATATAACGGATGCTTCGCTAAAATATGTTCTAGCTCCTGACCTTTCACCGTCTTTACTACCGTTACTTCTTCCCAGCCAATTTCTTTTGTGACTGCTTCTAAAAGCTCTTCAGCCACAACGTACTTTTTATTATTCACTTGAGCAACAACATAATTTAATGTTGGATGTACAGAAATTCCAAGGTTTGCTGGAATGGTCCATGGTGTTGTTGTCCAGATAACGATTTCCGTATCCGCATCAAGCACACCCTTTCCATCTTGAACAGGGAAACCAACATAAATAGAAGCTGACTTTTTATCTTGGTACTCAATTTCCGCTTCTGCTAAAGCTGATTCACTAGATGGTGACCAGTATACCGGCTTTAATCCTTTATAGATATACCCTTTCTTCGCCATTTCACCAAAGACCTTAATTTGCTGTGCTTCATATGCTGGATCAAGAGTGATATAAGGATTCTCCCAATCTCCACGAACACCTAAACGCTTAAACTGTGTGCGCTGAGAATCAATTTGACCTAAAGCATACTCCTCACAAAGCTTACGAAACTCTGCAACTGTAAGTTCCTTACGCTTAACACCCTTATTTGTTAAAGCTTGCTCGATTGGCAACCCGTGTGTGTCCCAACCAGGAACATACGGCGCGTTGTAACCACTCATTGACTTATAACGGACAATAAAGTCCTTAAGGATTTTATTTAATGCGTGACCCATATGAATATCTCCGTTTGCGTACGGAGGCCCATCGTGAAGAACAAACATCGGACGATTCTTCGTACGATCCTGAACTAGAGAATAAATATCCATTTGGTTCCACTTTTCTTGAATCTCTGGCTCACGCTTTGGCAAATTTCCACGCATCGGGAATTCCGTTTGCGGCATCAATAACGTATCTTTATAATCCATTTTTAAACTTCCTCCTAAATCTTCCTCATCTAGCTTCATTGTTACCAGTTATTAGTAAAAATAAATACAAAAAAGCCCTCTCATCCCAAAAAGGGACGAGAAGGCTTATATTCCCGCGGTACCACCCTAGTAGATAGGCTAAAAACCCATCCGCTCTAAAATTCGTAACGTGAATTTAGACGCCAAAGCTTACTATTCCTAATGGACGTTCAGCTAGGTACTCAAGGGTGATATTCAAACTTATCGCTTTTGTTAACCTCCCACCAACTGTTAACTCGCTAGAAAAAGCATTGATAAATTCTACTATCCCTGTCATCGCAACATACAATTTTTACTTGTTAAAAAATTATATTCGAAGAAACCGCTTTTCGTCAAGCCAATGAATCTTCTTCTTCTTTTAAATTTGCAGATTTTAATTCTGCTGAATCAAGCTCATATTGTAAGAGATGATCCCAATCATCGTTATTAAGCATATCAAGCTGTGCTTCAATAAGCATTTTAAAGCGAGTTCTAAACACTTTGGATTGCTTTTTCAGATCCTCAATTTCTAGAGCAATTTTACGAGCTTTAGAAAGGGACTCATTTACAATGCGATCCGCATTTTTCTCTGCTTCTCTAATTATTAGCTTAGCTTCTTTTTGAGCATTACGCTTTAGCTCTTCCGCTGCTTCTTGAGCTACAATAATTGATTTATTTAAGGTTTCTTCAATATTCGAAAAATGAGTTAAACGCTCATTCATATCGTTTAATCGTTCATCAAGTTCTTTCTTTTCTCGAATAATCAATTCGTAGTCCTTGATTACTTGGTCAAGGAACTCATTTACTTCATCTTCATCGTAACCACGGAATCCTTTTGTAAATTCCTTGTTATGTATGTCTAACGGTGTTAATGGCATTATAAGCCACCTCCAATTGCTTAATAGTATATACTATTCATTGTAACAGATATTCGACAAGTACTTTTAAATTCCTGCAAATTTTTTATAAATTATTGATGTTTTTCTACAACAATTCGCCATTTATCTTTCTTTGTTTTCCCATCGATGGAAGATAGCTTTGCTCTTCCGTATCCTCGTACGGATAAGACATCGTCTTCCTTACATTCGAACGAGGGATTTTCAATGGTCATCCAATTAACTTTCACTACTCCACCTGCAATTAATGTTTGAGATTTCTGACGAGAAATATTATGAGCAGCAGCTATAATCGCGTCTAATCTAAGGGAAGAAACGGTTGTCGTGTACTCATTCCATTGTTCCTTCATTTGAATGGCTTCGTCTAGACGACGCTCTTTTAAACTTACTTTTGAACGCCCTACCGACTCCAACTGCATGGAAATATAATCGCTTATTTCATTGGCGACAAAGAGTTGAATGGTTTCCCCTTCTATAAGGATGTCTCCAAATTTTCCTCTTTTTAGACCAAGAGACATCATGCTACCTAAAATTTGTCGATGCTCAATTGAAACAAACTTATTAGGGTAGATCAGCTCATATAAGGAAATTCGGAAATCCTCTTCCTCTACAGAATAATAATCTGGATAGATGAAGGCTCTCTTTCTTTCCACTTGCTCTGCTCCACCGAAAAATTGAACCTTTACCTCCGAATTCGCTCCAATAATCATATCGACAATTTTCTGCTCTCTGGGGTCAAGAAAGTCCGTTAGCTTTGGAGCATAGTTACTCTCCACCTGATCCTTCCAACTCATGACTTGATCGACAAAACTATGTTCTTCTCGGCGGAAGTGCTGGTGCAAATCCATATTGATCTAATCTCCTATCGTAATTTATAAAGATATGAAAGTGCAAAAAAGGGGCAATTATGCCCCTTTTAGCTAAAACCAACCAAATAACGTATATAAGCCTGTTGATGCCAATTTTAATACAAAAATACCAACAATTGGTGAAATATCAATCATTCCACCGATCGGAGGAATAATTCTTCGGAATGGCTCTAAATACGGTTCACAAATTCTGGCTAAAAATTGCCCGATAGCTGTTTCTCTTGCATTTGGAAACCATGACATAAGAATATAAATAATCAATGCCCAAGAGTAGATATCCACCACTCGAATTAAAATCGTTAGAAGTAAGTCCATTTACGTATTACCACCTCGTATCTTCGAATTCTGTTTCTTGCATAAGTTGCGAGATATTGCCTGAAACCTCCACGTTATCTGGGGTACATAAGAAAATTTCTGCACCAATCTTTTGAATATCTCCACCGATGGCATACACAGTACCACTTAAAAAATCAACAATCCGTTTCGCTTGGTCTCGTTCAATTCTGTGTAAATTCACAACAACTGCCCGACGATTTTTTAATTGATCTGCAATTTCCTGAGCTTCTGCATATACTCTCGGTTCAATTAAAACAACCTTTGAAGATTTTTGAACACTCTGCAAGCTTACCACGTTCTGTTTAGGAGACACACTTTGTTGCTGTTGTTGAGGTTGTCTTTGCGGCTTTGCTGCTGGAGCTTCGTACTCCTCTTCTTCATACTCATATTCATCATCTAAGAAAAAGAATGTTTTAAATTTTGATTTAAGACTCATCCATTACACCTCCCACACTATTCGCCCACCAAAGCGGTGCCGATTCGTATCATTGTAGCCCCTTCTTCAATGGCAATTTCAAAATCATTAGACATACCCATTGAAAGCTCCAGACATGGAGCATATGGTAAATCAATATGTTGAATTTCGAGCTGAAGTTTTTTTAACGTTTGAAAGCATTGTCTAATGATCGTATCGTCCTCAGTAAAGGGAGCCATCGTCATTAGCCCTTCTACCCTTATTTTAGGGAATTTTTCTAATTCCTTTAAAAATGGTACCACCATTTCTGGCGTTAATCCATGCTTTGATTCTTCGCCTGACGCATTCACCTGAACGAAGCAAGAAATCGTTCTATCTCCGGCTCTTGCATTAATCTCCTTTGCCAAGGACTCACGATCTAAAGAGTGAATATAATCCACTTTATCTATGATATTTTTTACCTTTCTAGTTTGAAGAGTTCCGATAAAATGCCAGGTAGGCTTGTCCCCTAAAGTGTTCCACTTTTCAAGAAGGCCTTCATCACGGTTTTCACCAAGATGTGTTACCCCACATTCTAATGCCTCTAACGCTCTTTCTGTTGTTACATATTTTGTTACAGCAATGATTTTTACTTCCTCTGGATCTCTTTTGCTCCTTTGACATGCCACACTTACCTTTTCCTGGAGCACACGTAGATTTTCACTAACTTTCATTCTCTCGATTGCTCCTCCTTCCAACCAATAAAACTCATCATTCGACCCGTTTTTCCCTTGTCTCTTCGGTGGGAGAAAAAATAATCAGAATCACAACTCGTACATAAATCAGTTACCTGAATATTTGACTCATTCATTCCTGCTTTGAGGAGAATCAGTTTATTTAACTCTTTTAAATTTAAGTGGTATTGGTTATCTTTGATTCGATTATATGGTTTTTTTTCGACATCTTCCACTAAATTCTCCACAAATGAAATGACTTTATCATCTACAATATAACATTTTTCGCAAATGGAGGGGCCAATTACTGCGAAAATTTCCGAAACAGGAATATTTTCGTCCTCAAATACAGTTATCACACTTTTCGCGATCCCTCCAACTGTCCCTTTCCACCCTGCATGAGCAATCGCAATTGCTTCGTATTTTGGAGCAATAAAATAGAGTGGAACACAGTCAGCAAAGCACAATGTTAAAAGCAGGTTTTTATCATAGGTAAAGAAAGCATCGGTATCCCTAAAAGCATCTGCATATGAATTGGAGCCAAGCCCACGGTCATGTAGCGAGACTTTTTTTACATGTACATCATGCGTCTGCTCGGCGCCAACCCAATGAGTTAACGGGATACCAGTGCTTTTTGACAAGATTTCTCGATTTAAGCAAACATCCTTTTCCTGATCCCCAACGTGAAATCCTGTATTCAAAGTTGAAAAGAAGTTCTTGCTTTGTCCTCCGTTTTTCGTAGTAAAACCCGCAACAAGTCCATCGAAACGATCCGTCCAATCTTTTATGATGAAATGAGACGTCTCTTTTAGAATAAATGGTTCCATTATAAAAACCTCAATTGTTTGTTGATTTTTCTATAGTTTACCATAATTCGCAGTATACTCCCAGTGAATTCAGGCTTACTTGGCCTCTGCTTCATCGTATTGCCCTTCATTAACCCCTCTGTAACGAACTAAAATGACATCCTCACCGATTTTAAGTATATTTCTCCAAGAAATAATAATCTCTTCTTCTTTTCCAAAGAAGCCTAACATCCGTCCGTTACCACTCACGATAATCGCCTCAATTTTACCGTTTGATAAGTTTATTTCTATATCACTAATATTCCCTAACTTTTTGCCATCTGCAACATTGACCACATCTTTAATTTGAAATTCAGAAATTTTCACCATCACATTTCACTCCCGACTATTCGATAGTTAAATATATGAAGAAGGGAGGAGAATTCATGATTGTTTTATACAAAAAAAACTACCGAGGAGAATCGGTAGTTTATGTTTGTATGTTTTTATTCATTTGTTTAATTGCAGCTTTTTCTAATCTGGATACTTGTGCTTGGGAGATTCCAATCTCTTCGGCGACTTCCATTTGAGTTTTTCCTTGGAAGAATCGCTTTCTTAGAATGAGCTTTTCTCTTTCGTTGAGTCGTCTCATTCCTTCTTTTAAAGCAATTTCTTCAATCCATTGAACATCCTTGTTACGTTCATCGCTTAATTGATCCATCACATAGATGGGGTCTCCACCGTCGTTATATATTGGCTCAAATAACGAAACGGGGTCTTGAATGGCATCTAAAGCAAATACGATTTCTTCATGAGAAACATCTAGTACTTTTGCTATTTCTTCAGCAGTTGGCTCCTTTGACGTCTCACTCATTAGTTTTTCTCGAACCTGTAACGCCTTGTAAGCAATATCCCTTAAAGAACGAGATACACGAATTGGGTTGTTATCTCTTAAGTAACGTCGAATTTCTCCGATTATCATTGGAACAGCATAAGTAGAGAATTTTACGTTTTGACCTAGGTCAAAATTATCAATTGATTTCATCAACCCGATACACCCTACTTGAAATAGGTCATCAACAAACTCACCACGATTGTTAAATCGCTGAATGACACTTAACACAAGGCGTAAGTTACCATTCACGAGCTTTTCTCGGGCTGTTATATCCCCGGCTTGCATTTCTTTAAATAGCAAACGCATTTCTTCATTTTTCAAAACTGGTAACTTAGATGTATCAACACCGCAAATTTCAACTTTATTACGAGTCAATTCTTTTCCCTCCTCACAGGAGCTGCTGTACAAAAAACAGTATCTCCCCGAGAAGGAAAAATATGCACATCCAAAATGGACATGCATACTTAGAATTTCCTATAAATGTCTGTAGGACAAGGTATTACACATATAATTTTATCGTAAAATTTTTTTCTTTCCACGAAGAATTGATCTAAACCATTTTATTAAACTCTTTCTTCAATCTTTTAATAATTCTTTTTTCGAGCCTTGAAATATATGATTGTGATATACCAAGCATGTCAGCGACGTCTTTTTGGGTTTTTTCTTCCCCTGTACCTAATCCGAATCTGAGCTCCATGATTTGTTTTTCACGGTCATTCAGCTGATGCAATGCTTTTAATAAAAGCTTTTTATCAACATTGGCTTCCAGGTCTTTTGTAATAATATCTTCTTCTGTTCCTAATACATCGGACAATAACAGTTCGTTACCGTCCCAATCAATATTCAGGGGCTCATCAAAGGAAACTTCTGAACGAATTTTATTATTTCTCCGTAAGTACATGAGTATTTCATTTTCGATACATCTTGATGCATATGTAGCAAGCTTAATTTTCTTTTCAGGATTAAATGTGTTAACTGCCTTAATTAATCCTATGGTTCCGATACTAATTAAATCCTCAATATTGATTCCTGTATTTTCAAACTTTCTTGCTATATAAACGACAAGGCGTAAATTTCTCTCAATGAGGATGGACCTCGCTGCTTTATCCCCGCTCGGAAGCTTTTGAAGCAACACTTCCTCTTCTTCTTTTGATAACGGAGGAGGCAATGCCTCACTTCCACCTATATAGAAGACCTCATCTGTCTTGAGTCCTAGCTTGATTAATAATTTATACCAGTAATAAGAAAGTCGAAGTTTTATACTTTTCATGAGTTGTCCTCCTTCTAATTTATGTTTTTCTGAGTATAGTATTATTAGCTTACCTTTACATCTGATTTCACCTTTGCGACACCTGTTACCATCTTTGGATGAACAATACATTGAAACGTATCGTCAGAGGAAAGTTGCTGGGTTGTAAAGGAAACTAATCCTTTGTCCACTTGAATTATTTTTTCTTCCATCTCAATTTGAAGTTGGTCAGGCTTAATAGCAATGATAAGCTGATGCTCTTGTCCAACTACTTTATATGGGATTATCCGGAGCTTATTTTCCCATTCAGTTGGAAGAGAGGCAGATCCATAAATGATTTCATCCTTTTCACTTGAGAGTCTTCTAATGAATTCAGGGATCGTGTCTATTTGGTTATGGACAGAAACAAACATGACAGGCATTTTGGTGAGAGGATCGTAAAGTTGATTCCCACTGTCTATAAGCCCTTTACATGTCAAATGACTTTCTCCAATCTGGATGTGAATAGAAACCAATTGATCAAATTGTATTTTCGTCATTTCAAATTGTTCAATATTTGATCTGGAGAAATGCCATGCAATCGGAAAGCCTATGAGAACAAAAAACCAGCTAATCGGATCACCAAATCCCTTTACACTTCCTATTAACACAGAGGAGGTCAATTGATTATCAAACTGAATGAAATAATGAACCCCAATAAGTGCTCCACCTACCAAAAAGGTAACGAAATAGAAAGTCATCGTCGTACGGATGAAGGTACGTATTCTTTTGTATCCAAAGGTAACAAGAACCATCACTAAAGAAAATGCTAATTTCACAATAGGATGACCAGAATAATTCTGAAAAGGAGTAAAAGCCAATATAATAATGAAGGATCCTATGAGTCCTCCACAAAACAGTCTCCAAATCTTATACTCTCTTTTTACTATTATGGCAGTTAAATAAAGAAGTAACGTATCGAAAAGGAGATTTAGCAGCCAAATCACATCTAAATATAGTGTCAAAGATTTTCCTCCTTGCTCGTTTCTCCTTTTTCAATCTATTATTCTGTTATGAAAAAGTATAACGTACATAGATGTTGGAAGTGTGTCACTTTATGTACACAAAAAAGAAGAGATTTTCACAAATCCCTCCGTTTTTTGTCAAAATTTCTCATATGAGGTTAGGAAAATAGATTTCCCACTTAAAACAAAATAAAAAGCAGAATTCTGTTCGAATTCTGCTTTTTGTATTGATAGGGTTTACTATCGTCTTCTATTACGATTACGTAAGAAAGTAGGTATATCTAACGTATCGTCACCGCTGTGTGAAGTAGTTGGACGTACAGGTTCATTGTACTCCTCTTCACGAATGATTTCTCTTTGTGGCTTTGTAGGTGCTACTGATTGTTTTTGTTGCCCAAATGATGGACGATTTATTGGTTTCGGTTGAGAAATGTCTTCGTTGAATCCAGTCGCAATTACGGTTACAACAATCTCATCCTTTAAGTTATCATTGATTACTGAACCAAAGATCATGTTGACTTCTTGGTCTGATGCTGAAGCAACGATGTCTGCTGCTTCTTGTACTTCATATAGACTTAAATTTGACCCACCAGTAATGTTCATCAACACACCTTGAGCTCCATCAATGGACTTTTCTAGTAGCGGAGATGAAATGGCTTTTTTCGCTGCTTCTGTTGCACGATTTTCTCCTGCAGCTACACCAATCCCCATAAGAGCTGAGCCTTTGTTAGACATAATTGTCTTTACGTCTGCAAAGTCTAAGTTGATAAGACCTGGTGTTGCAATAAGGTCAGAAATACCTTGAACCCCTTGGCGAAGAACGTTGTCAGCCTCACGGAATGCTTCAAGCATTGGCGTACTCTTATCCACAATTTCAAGAAGACGATCGTTTGGAATCACAATAAGTGTATCAACCGCTTCCTTCATAGACGAGATTCCGCCTTGAGCTTGAGTCGAACGCTTTCTACCTTCAAACGTAAATGGTCTTGTTACAACACCTACTGTTAATGCCCCTAACTCGCGAGCGATTTGAGCAATAACTGGTGCAGCCCCTGTTCCAGTTCCGCCACCCATACCAGCTGTAACGAAAACCATATCCGCTCCAGCTAACACTTCTTCAATTTGTTCTCTACTTTCTTCAGCTGCTTTTTTTCCTACTTCAGGGTTTGCTCCTGCTCCAAGTCCACGAGTAAGCTTTCCCCCAATTTGCATTCTAGTTTCTGCCTTGGATAAATTTAATGCCTGAGCATCTGTATTTACAGCAATAAACTCGACACCCTGGACGCCATGCTCAATCATCCGATTAACAGCATTATTTCCGCCTCCACCAACGCCGATTACTTTTATAGTTGCCAATGAATCTAAATTTGTATCAAATTCCAACATGACGTATCCTCCTAATTCGTCGATATTCCCGGTAGCGGTCAATTGAAAACACTATTCAAAAAAGTAACCAAGGAATTTTTTCACTCGTGATGTCATTTTTTCTTCCGGCTGCTTGTCCGGTTTTGTTTTTGGTTGTGGCTGCTTTTGAACTCTTTTTTCCTTTGTTTCAGAGGCAGCTGTACTGTTACCAATAGACCGACCTTGTATTTTAGCATTTTTATAAGCGAATTTTATTAAACCGACAGCAGTCGTGTATTGCGGCTCACGCACTCCAATATAATCCGGAATGGCGATGCGTACTCGGTTTTGGAAAACCACTTGAGCTAATTCAAGAATTCCTTGGGTGTTTGCAACTCCACCTGACAACACATAACCACCAGGTAAATCACGAATGCCCAAACGTCTAATTTCATTTTGAATAAGGTCAAAAATTTCTTCCATTCTTGCTTCAATAATATCAGAAACTTCTAGCTGGTTAAATTGTTGATGCTGATCGCTTCCGATAATCGGTACACTAAACACTTCTTCCTCGGAAGCATGGTCATAAAATGCATGTCCGTGTTTCGTTTTTATTTTCTCAGCATCTTCAGTAGATGTGCGAAGACCAATCGAGATATCTTTTGTTATATGGTCTCCACCAACTGGAAGTACACTTGTTGCTCGCAAAAATCCTTGTTCAAAGACACTAATGGTTGTTGACCCTCCACCTATATCAACGAGTGCCACACCTAAGTTTTTTTCATCCTTTGAGAGTGCAAAGGCACCAGAAGCTAGTGGTTGTAAAGTAATATCAAGGATTTCTAATCCAGAACGTTCTACGCATCGAAGAGTATTATGTAAAATCGTCTTAGAACCTGTAATTATCGTTCCTTCCATTTCAAGCCTTACACCTATCATTCCCCGCGGGTCATTAATTTCATCTAGTCCATCAACAATAAATTGCTTAGGAATGACATCAATAATCTCACGCTCAGGAGGAATAGATATTACTTGCGCTGCATCAATTACTCGAGCTACATCATCATTGGTAATTTCACGATTTTCACTTGAAACAGCTACTACACCATGACAGGGCTGTAACATCACATGGTTCCCAGTTACACCAACAATTACCTTATTAATTTCCATGCCTATCATTCTCTCAGCTTGTTCTATTGCCTTTCTAATAGAATGAACGGTTTCATCTATATCAACAATGGATCCTTTTCTTAGTCCTTCGGATTTAACATTGCCAACACCAATAATATTTAAAGAGTCATTGACCATTTCCCCAATGATCACTTTTACACTGGATGTACCGATGTCAAGACTTACATATATTTCATTGCTGTTCATTCTTTGGCACCTCCTTTAACAATTCAAAAAATTGAACAACAATTCCCGTTTTTCAGACCGTATAATATTGTATCTATAAAATTATTCGGCAAAATTAATGTATTCCCTTTTAAAATATACAAATTTTTTCTATTTTTCTTTACTTGTAGACCATTTTGTTAGCAAAATTCTTCGAATAACGGCGATATTTTGAAATAGCCTTACTCCAAAGGCAAAAACTGCTGCTAAATACAAGTCTACACCAAGATGAACACCTAGAAAAGCTAAACTTGCAGCAAGAATAATATTAAAGAAAAAACCGGAAACAAAAACCTTTTCGTCATATATATTTTGCAAATGCGCCCTGATTCCCCCGAATAAAGTATCAAGGGCAGCTAGTACGGCAATGGATAGATAATTAGAATATTCCTCAGGAACTGATATATCGGTTAATAAACCTAGGACGACTCCAATTATTAATCCTAAAAGGGGAAGCCACATGATTAACTATCTCCTTTGTCAGATTTTACTTGCTCCATACCTCTAATTCGAATGGAATCTTCAAAGGCTGGGACAGTAATGGAAAGCTCAGGCTTCTTTACAGTAACTGTTAGATTATCAATAAAGAATTCTTCTGCTGATTTGGAAACCTGCATTTGATTGTACAGCTTTTCCGCAACGGTAAAATCCTCCGTCAAAACAATGATTTCGATAGGAAATTTCGTTAAGGAACGTCCGTTTATTTTCGTTTCGCCATTAATATCACGGATAACAGTTGTATTGATCACCCTTTGACCTGCGACTGAAACATGTTTTGCGCCATACATATTTATTTCATTAAGAAGTCGTTCTAATAGGTCAGCTGAAAGCGTAGCACCTGAAGTCCCTAGGATCAATTCTTCATTCAGTTGTTCTATGTAAATCGTCAAACCTGGTCCAGACAACTCAGTTAGTCCTGCTTCTTGCTTTAATTCCTCTAGAGTATTCCTTAATGTGTTTCCCTTGCCCTGCTCCCTTTCCGTTTCGTATTCGTTCAATTTTTCTTCATTGGAACGAATTTCTTTAATCAGTCGGGATTGAAGCTCCTTTTCCTTCACTAAGTCTTCACGAAGCTGCCATGTATCCCTTGTGTCTCTTACCTCTGGCTTAGAGACAGTTTGAAATTGGATAGCAAGCATAAAGCCTACAATCACCCCGATGATTACCAAGCTATTTATTTTCTTTCTGTCCACGCAATAATCACCTAGCTTTCTAAAATATTTGTGGACAAAACTTGCAAACGAGTTAAGTACCTAATAGTGGATCCAAAATAACTTCTTCTTTTTTCTCGATCGTTACTTCAATATTGTCACTTACAAGCATATCTTTAATTCCACCTGTTATATTCAAAGCAGAGGTCATCACATCAGGATCACCAATAGCCGTAATTACGAATGGAGCAGGATGCTGATATCCATCCACTTCAATAACTGGACCATTACAAAGAATATAGGAATTATGTGTGAGCCTTTGCCCATTAATCGCAATTGCCGCAGCACCCGATATATATAACTCATTGATCACTTTAAAGACATGATGCTCATGAACAATATAGTTATTAATGTTTTCTTCATTCGGATTGTAGTCACCATCAGCAAGGGACACTTCTACTCCCTTCCCTTTTACCTTCACTTTACCTACAAACATACGATATTTCTCTGCGTCTTCCGCAAGATTGAAGAAAACTTGTTCTTCCTTCGCTAATTCTTCTTCAATTTCTACAATTTTATCTTGCTTTTCCTTTAACTCATTTTGAAGCTCTCGGTTTCTTTCTTCCTGAGCAATCAACTGATTGCGCAGTTCTAAATCACGATTCCACTGCTTGTCCGATATCGTATTTTGTGCCTTTTCCTGTTTAGTTAAGTGGTAAGAAAAAGACACCATATATCCTAATACAAGGAAAACTAACGAGAGGATAACATGTTTACCCTTCACCCTCTTCTTCACTTGTTTCAACTCCTCCTGATTCGTATGTTTTAAAATACGAACCAACCTCTAAATCAATAACTCCCTTTTGTGACGGATCTAACTGACTCACGATGGAAGGGTAGTGTATCATTTTTTTTGAAAAGCTCCTTAAAGATGCACTAACTTCATTTCCATCATTCATGTATAAAGAAATATGGAAACGATCCGTTTCTTTTGGTGTATAGTTCACTTCAGAAATGGAGTAAAGAATTTCAAACGGGAGCTCTTTCAGACTACTAACCATCTCTTCAAGTATCTCTCCTTCTGTAAAACCAATTAATATTGGAGCATTAGAAGGTGAGCTTGTACTTCCTTCATCCTGTAATATTTCACCATTCTCTAAAACGGGAATAAACGAATTTTCTTTTGCAATAACTGCAATCCGATCATATTCCTTTACAGTAATTAATACATTATTAGGGAATGACCATTTTACAGTTGCTGATTTTATTTCCGGAAGCTTCTCTATTTCCTTTTCCACTTCTTTTTTATCGAGCTTCCAAATATTCATACCCGTGGACAAGCCACTGTTTTTCACTAGATGTTCAGCCTTGTATAAGTCATTACCTGTAACACTTATTTTTTTAATATGACTTAACGGTGATTGGAAATAAACGACGCAAACGATTAACAAGAAGAATAAACTTAATAAAGTGACCAGTCTTCTATTAGCCTTTTTTCGTCTTTGTTGTTTCAACTTGGGAATCCGTTCTTCAATTGAGACTATTTTCCCCTGATCCAATCCAATCACCTCACCATGTAAATATATTTTGTGTAAAAAACAGATAATCCAATAATTTTTTATAAGTGAAAACAACGGCACGAGAAATCATGCCGTTATTTTTTAGGTAATAAGTAATTTCCCAAGTATTTATTATATCATATACCACTACTTTGTAAGGGGGACATTAATCCTATTTTATTCCTATTATTTCAACTTCTGTTTCCATTTTTACTTCATACAAGTCATATATCGTATCCTTGACATGCTGAATTAACTGTAAAACATCGTCTGCCTTTGCATTTCCTGTATTTACGATAAAATTCCCATGCATTTCTGATATTTTAGCCCCACCGATTTGGTAACCCTTTAGGCCCGCAACCTCAATCAACTTACCTGCATAATTCGGCAGTGGATTTCTGAAAATGCTACCCGCACACGGGAAATTCCAAGGTTGGGTCTCTTTGCGGTAGTCTTTGTTCTTTTGCATTTCACTAAAAATAGAATCCTTGTTTCCTTCTTTCAAAGAAAAAACTGCTTCAACAACAACTCCTGGTCGCTTTTTTTGCAGCACAGAGGTTCGATAGGAAAACTCCATTTCCTCGTTCGAAACCCATTCTAATGTGCCGTCCTCAAATAGTACGAGAGCTTTGTCAAGTATCTTAGAAATATCAGATCCGTGTGCACCCGCGTTCATGAACACTGCCCCACCGACAGACCCAGGGATCCCACTAGCAAACTCTAATCCTGATAACCCTTTTCTACTGATGGAGGTTGCCAAGCTCACAAGTGAGTGTCCACCACCAACCGTAAGTGTAGTACCATTTATTTCAACCTTATCTAATCCTGAACCAAGCTTAATTACCACACCGGAAATTCCTCGATCAGACACGAGTAAATTTGACCCTCTTCCAATAGCAATCCACTGTACTTTATACTTTCGGATCAAATTCATGGTCGTTTCTAAGTTTTCTACTGATGAGGGCTCTACAAAAAGTTCTGCAGGTCCACCAATCTTAATCGTTGTATGATTCGCCATGGGCTCATTTTCTTTAACCGTTCCAATCTTAGACTGCTTTAATTCTTCAGCTAATCCAATCATTCCTACCTCCCCTTTCAGTCGGAGTTATTTTATCTTATGCATCGTGTCAAACCTAGGCTACAAACGAAGGAATCATTATTATCGACTGTTTCTTTCTTTTAATAACGTCTCCATTAATCGATACAGTCTCTGGGCCGCATCACGAATCCCTAATTTATAGGCTGCTTGCTTCATTTCTTTTAAGCTCTCTTTATGAAGTAATAGAGAATCCATTTGCTCTATTAATTTAGTAGCCGTTAAGTCTTTTTCAAGCATTAATATAGCAGCACCATGATCACTTAAGGCGCGAGCATTTTTTTCCTGATGATTGTTTGTTACATAAGGGCTAGGAACTAGTATGCTTGGTACTCCTAAGGATGTCAATTCAGCTAACGTCGTTGCACCTGCTCGAGCAACAATTAAATCCATTCCTGCAAGAACTTCTGGCATATTATGAATAAAAGGCTTTACAATGACATTATCAGGATTCCCAACTAGTTCCACTTCTTTGAGTACTTCATCGTAGTGAACCTCTCCAGTTACATATAATACTTGATAAGGTTTTTCACTAAGCACTGATAATGATTTTAAAATCGCTTCATTTATTGGCCGTGCCCCACGACTTCCACCTACTACTAGCACTGATGGGATATTCGTTTTTAATCCAACAGACAGCTTCCCTTTAATTCCATCCTTATTTAATACTTCAGATGCTCTTGGATTTCCTGTAAGCTCAACCTTTTCTTGAGGAAAATAGCTTTTGGCTTCCTCAAAACAAATAGCAACCTTATCAACATACCGACTTAAAAACTTATTCGTTAATCCTGGTACACTGTTTTGTTCATGTATGATTGTTGGAATTCCGAGCTTAGAAGCAGCATAAACAACAGGACCACATACGTACCCGCCCGTGCCTATGACAACATCTGCTTTAAATTCTTTTAAATATTGCTTACTTTTTTGAACACCCTTTAAAAATCTAATCACCGTTTTTACATTATCTATTGAAAGTTTACGTTTAAACCCAGTAATATGTATTGATTGAAAAGGAATATTTTCTCTTCTAACAATGGTGTTTTCTAATCCTTTTTCGGTACCGATATATAAAAACTCAGCATTTTTATGTTCCTTTTGTATCTCTCTAATAAGGGCTAGAGCCGGATAAATATGACCACCGGTTCCACCACCACTTACAACTATACGCAATTCTTTCCACTCTCCTTAACGTTGAAAAATCAACTATTCTCGATGATAGTCATGATGTAATCTGAAAAAAATCACCCTCACGTTTTACCCCATTTTACTATATTTCAAACGACAAATCGAAAAACAACGAACGATTGTCATCTAAATGTAATAATAAACAGAAGAGAACCCTGCATGAATAACAGGGTTCTTAAGCTTATCTATCTCATAATTTCGAGTGTTTACTAACGTTTAGTAGCACCCCAATGGCCATAAGCATGAGTGTTAAGGAAGAACCTCCATAGCTCAGAAACGGAAGAGTAATTCCAGTAACCGGCATCAGTCCTGTAACCACACCCACATTAATCATTACTTGAATAGCGACCATTGCAACAATTCCAACTGCTAAAAAACTACCAAATAAATCTGGAGCACCTAGAGCAATTCGAATTCCACGCCATAATAATAAAGCGAATAGAAGTAAAACAAAGGATCCTCCAATGAAACCCAATTCCTCAGCCAAGATGGCAAAGATAAAATCGGTTTGTGGTTCAGGTAGATAGAAGAACTTTTGTCTACTTTGTCCTAATCCTAAACCGAATAATCCACCTGGACCAATCGCATAAAGAGACTGAATGATTTGAAAACCACTGCCGAGTGGGTCCTCCCATGGATCTAAAAAGGAGGTAATCCTCTTAATTCGGTATGGGGCTGATATAACTAGGCCAACAAACCCAATAACCCCTAGCAATCCTAAGCCCACAAAATGGCCAATTCTGGCACCAGCGATAAAAATCATGACAACCGACGTTCCAACCATCACCGTTCCAGTTCCTAGGTCTGGTTGTAGCATAATCATCCCGAATGCAAGAAATACTAAGCCAAGAGATGGCATAAGACCTTTTCTGAAAGAAGTAATCTTTTTTTGATTTTCCGAAAGAAACTTAGCTAAAAACGCAATCATCGCGAGCTTCATAAACTCTGAAGGCTGAATAGAAAACGCACCAACCCCAATCCAGCTTCGGGAACCGTTTCTTACATTTCCTATCCCTGGGATGAGTACAAGAACAAGAAGGACAAAACAGATGATTATGATCATTTTTGCGAAAGTTCGCCACGTCCAATAATCGACATTCATAATGAAGAACATGGCCACAATTCCGACCCCAGCAAACAACATTTGTCGTTTGGCAAAATAAAAGGAATCGTCAAATTTATAGTCAGCCCAAATGGCACTCGCACTATAAACCATAATTAATCCGGTCGCTAAAAGGGTAAATGTTACAATCAATAATATCAGATCTGGAGTAGCTTTTTTAGTCGGCAAAAGAACACACCTCGAATGCAAGTTTTAGGGCTTACAGTGAGGATTACACCTTAATTAGATACCATTACGTTCAATAGTCTCCATAAGACAAGCCCTTACTTAAGCTTATGCACCGCATTGATAAAAATGTCTCCTCTAACCTCAAAAGTTTTGTATTGATCCCAGCTAGCACATGCAGGTGATAAGAGGATCACATCTCCTGAACTTGAGTGTGTAAAGGCAACAGGTACGGCTTTTTCCACATTATCGACACGGACAATTGTTTTTATTCCTGCCTTCTGTGCTGCCTCCTCAATTTTAGGAGCCGTTTGTCCAAACGTGACAACAGTTTTCACATTGTGTAAGAATGGAATTAACTCGTCAAACCCGTTTCCACGATCCAATCCTCCGGCAAGTAACACAATAGGTGTTTTAAATGCAGTTAAAGCTTTTTCTGTCGCTAATATATTTGTTGCTTTTGAATCATTATAAAACTTACGCCCTTCGATTTCTCCAATATATTGAAGACGATGCTTAACACCAGTAAAAGTGGTCAGTACCTCGACGATTGCTTCGTTTGAAACATTTGTAAGCTTTGCAGCTGCTACTGCTGAAAGGATATTTTCAAGGTTATGCTCACCGGGTAAAACAATATCAGCGATTTCAATAATCTTTTCTTCTTTAAAGTACAGATAATCATCTAATACATAGGCACCATTTGGTTGAAATTGTTTTGTAGAAAAAGGAACACAGACCGCGTTGCTTCTTTGGCCTATTTCAAATGTGCTCTCTTGATCTCCATTAACGATAAAGTAATCTTCATCTGTTTGGTACTTCGTTATATTTGCTTTCGCACTCCAATACTCTCCTCTGGTACCATGATAGTCTAAATGAGCATCATACAGATTAGTGAGTACAGCAATCCTCGGCTTAAATGTTGTAATTCCCATTAGCTGAAACGATGATAGTTCAATAACAATCGTATTTTCAGATGTTGCTTCCTGAGCCACTTCTGACGCAACCGTTCCAATGTTCCCCGCAATTAAAGGTGCCTTATTTCCTGCCTTTAACATTTCAAAAATAAGAGTGGTAGTTGTTGTTTTTCCATTCGTACCTGTAATGGCAATAAAAGGAGCTTCAGAAATTTGATACGCCAGCTCAACTTCAGTAATAATTGGAATTCCTTTTTCAATGGCCGCCTGGATCATTTCATTATGATAAGGAATACCTGGGTTCTTTACGATAAGCTCAAAGCCTTCATCTAAAAGCTCGACTGGATGACTTCCACAAATAACTGTGATCCCTTGTTCAAGCAACCCCTGAGCTTCAGGATTCTCAGATAATGGCTTATTATCATTCACAGTGACAAACGCACCTAAACGGTGCAACAAATTTGCTGCACCGACCCCACTCTTCGCTAAACCAAGTACAAGTACTTTTTTATGAACATAATCTTTAATATCTCTCAATTACAACCACACCTCGATATAGATTCCTAATACAGCACATATTAACCCAACTGTCCAGAACGTGACAACTACTCTCCATTCGGACCAACCAATTAACTCATAATGATGATGCAAAGGACTCATACGGAATATCCTTTTACCAGTCGTTTTAAAAGAAATCACCTGTAGAATCACGGACAATGTTTCAACTACAAATATTCCTCCAATAATGATTAGCAGAATTTCTAGCTTAGTTAAAATGGCAATAGTAGCTATCGCTCCCCCTAAAGCAAGAGATCCCGTATCTCCCATAAACACTTTAGCGGGATGGGCATTAAAGACAAGAAATCCTAGTACAGCACCAACAACTGCTAAAGAGAAAATGGCTACATCATATGCCCCCTGGTTCCAAGACAGTACAGCAAAAGCTCCAAAAGCAATAGCTGCTGTCCCCGAAACTAGCCCATCTAAACCGTCTGTTAAATTTACCGCATTTGAAAACCCGACTAGCCAGAAAATGATAAAAAATACATACAGCCAACCAAGGTCAAAACTAATGTCTGTTAGTGGAATGGAGACTGTTGTTGAGAATTCATTTTGTCTTAAAATAAAATAAAAAATAAACGAAATAACGATTTGTCCAAATAGCTTTTGCCTAGAAGTTAATCCTAAATTCCTCTTCATGACCACTTTAATAAAGTCATCTAAAAATCCTAAAAGACCAAACCCTATTGTTACAAAAAGTAGTAAATATGTTTGTACGGAAAGCTCCGAATACTTCGATGTCATCACAATAGTCGTAACAACGATAGATAATAAGATCATCGTACCGCCCATCGTCGGAGTACCTGATTTCTTTTGATGCGATTTAGGTCCTTCTTCTCTAATGCTTTGTCCGAATTTCAACCTTCTTAAAAACGGAATCAAAATTGGGGATAGGATGACCGAAATGAGAAATCCCACTAATATGGTGAATAATATAACTTGCTCCATCACTTTCCCCCCACTTTTTCCATCACGGAAACACTAGTATGAATAAGCTGTTTATGTAGTACAGCAATATCATATGTTTGTTCCTTTGTATTCAGAAGTTTTTCATGTGAAAATTTGTATAATATCATGTAAATTCTAGCCTTTCTTGCTTTACGCTTTATTTTTTTCTAAAATAGCATCCTTTGCAACGAGTCTGTCGTCAAAATGGTGGATATCCTTGCCAATTTGCTGATATGTTTCATGACCTTTTCCAGCAATGAGGATAATATCATTTTTTTCGGCTTGATTAATCGCCTCGTAAATCGCCTGCTTTCGATTTTCAATGACTTTATATTTTCTTCCTGAAACCCCTGTTTCCATCTCATTTAGAATCGCAAACGGGTCCTCACTTCTCGGATTATCAGAAGTAAAAATGGCATCATCAGCATAATCACAAGCGATTCTTGCCATCAATGGTCTCTTTGTACGGTCGCGGTCCCCGCCGCAGCCAACGACCACATGAGTCTTCCCTACAGCAAATTCTTTAATGGTCTCAAGTGCGTTCTGTAAACTATCTGGTGTATGGGAGTAATCTACTATAACAGTAAAGTTTTGTCCTGCATCGACAAGTTCAAATCGTCCTGCTACACCTTCCATGATGCTTAAAGCGTCTGTTATAACAGATAATGGAATTCCTAGTGCCATTGCTGCACCTATAGCCGCGAGTACATTATATACATTAAATTTCCCAACAAGTTTGATCGTCACCTTAGAGGAACCGATTGGAGTAACTAATAAGAAAGTGGTGCCTTTTGCTGACATGGAAATATTAGTTGCTTTAATATCTGCATCATGCTGAATGCCATATGTTAGGATATGTGCCGAAGTGGAATGTGCGTACTGCTCACTAGCCTCATCATCGGCATTTAGTACAGCATATTTCGGTTGATTAAGAGTAAATTTATTCCCTAGCTGGGCAAACAATAAACCTTTTGCTCTCTTATACTCCTCCATCGAACCATGAAAATCTAAATGATCCTGTGATAAATTTGTAAACACAGCAACATCGAAGTCCGTACCATGAACTCTTCCTTCCACTAGCGCATGAGAGGAAACCTCCATAACCGCACAATCAACTTGCTTTTCAATCATTTGATGAAAGATGTTCTGTAAAGTTAAGCTCTCAGGAGTAGTATTTTTTGTTTCAAGAACATCTTCACCAATTTTCGTATACATGGTCCCGATTAGCCCAGTTTTCTTTTCTGCCTCTTTCAGAATATGGTCGATAATATGACTCGTTGTTGTTTTCCCGTTTGTCCCGGTGATTCCAACAACTTTCATTTTCTGACTTGGCTGTCCATAAAAAGCATCTGCTATAACTGCCATTGCACGTTTTGTATCTTTTACAATTACAACAGGTACGTCCACTTGTAACGGTCTTTCTGCTATAACGGCTACCGCACCAGACTTCACCGCATTCTCTGCAAAATCATGACCATCGACAGTAAAGCCTTTTATACAAATAAATAAACTACCTTCTGTTACTTTACGATTGTCATTATGTATGTGTAATATGTCTGGATTTTCACCCTCGAAAGGAACAAGCGGTTGAAGGTGATTGACCAGTGTATGTAGTTTCATTTCCTCAAATCCTCTCATAATTTAACCTACTTCCAAAAAAAAGCATGCGCCTATCTATTTTACATGAAGTTACCCTTTTTCGCTATTCTATAATGTAGCATTTTGAAAAGACGGCGAAAAAACTTCGCCGTCTACACACTGAATCAGTCTATTCTTCTTTCTCTTTCTCGTCTTCTTTCTGTTCCACATTATCAAAATACAATCGAATGGTTGATCCTTCTTTTAACTTTACCCCTGCTTCCGGTGTTTGCTTTACAACTACATTACCTTCTCCAGAGGTTTCAATTTTCAGATTAACAAATAAATCGCCAAGTTCTGTTTTGGTCATCCCAACTACATCAGGAACCTCAATCATTGGTACATCTGGCCACTTGTACTCTTTTTCTAGCTGACCCTTTCTTGGTTCTACTCCTAAAGCTCTCAAACTATCACCCATAATGCTACCTACGATTGGTGCGGAAACCACTCCCCCAAACTGTGTAGTTCCCTTAGGATTGTCAACAGCCACATACACAACGAGTTGCGGGTCGTCCGCTGGCGCAAATCCAATAAAAGAAACGATATGATTATTTTCCATATACCTTCCGTCCTTTACCTTTTGCGCTGTTCCTGTTTTACCACCAACTCGATAGCCTTCAACAAAGGCTCTTCCACCTGATCCTTGTGCCACAACACTTTCAAGAGCGTATCGAATTTTCTCTGAGGTATCTTCTGAAATTACCTTTCGTTTCGCTACTGGTGACTTTTTCATTACGACTTCACCAGTTCGCGGATCAACTAATTCCTTCGCAATATAAGGGGTGTATAACGTACCACCGTTAATTGCTGCCGATATCGCAGCAACCTGTTGAATGGGTGTAACTGATACCCCTTGACCAAATGCAGTCGTAGCTAATTCCACTGGTCCGACTCGATCTAGATTAAATAAGATTCCTTTTCCTTCTCCTTGTAGGTCAATTCCTGTTTTTTGTCCAAATCCAAAATCCTTTATATACTTAAATAATGTATCTTTCCCGAGACTTTCACCTAATTGAACAAAACCTGGGTTACAGGAATTTTGCACAACCTCCAAATAGGTTTGCGACCCATGTCCCCCTCGTTTCCAGCATCTTAGCGTCGCTCCACCAACTTTGACCGATCCAGAGTCATGAAAGTGATCATTCTCTAAATCTACTTTCCCCTCTTCAAGTGCAGCTGCTAGTGTAATAACCTTAAAGGTAGACCCTGGCTCATACGTACTCCAAACAGGGAGATTTCGGTTATACACTTCAGGATTCACCTCTTGGAACTCAGCTGGATCAAACCCCGGCCGGCTTGACATTGCCAAAATCTCTCCGGTATTCGGGTCCATAGCTATGGCTATCATACCATCAGGATTATATTGCGCCTGCGCATTATCCAACTCTCTTTCTACTATCGTTTGTACCTTTGAATCAATGGTTAGTTTTAAATCTAATCCATCAACAGGAGCCTCATAGTCATCTGCCATATCATTCATTCTTTGTCCTTTGGCATTTGCATAGAATTTTACAGAACCTTCTTCTCCCATGAGCTCTTTGTCATAATACGCTTCAAGACCTGTTAATCCCTGATTATCACTCCCTGTAAAACCGAGAACATGAGATAAATAGTTCCCAAACGGATAGTGGCGTTTCGAATCTTCTCCGATATATACACCTTCTAAGTTCAAATCACGAACTTCATTCGCCTTTTCATGGGTAATTTTTCGCCCCTCATTAATTCTCACGATCGACGCTGACTTTGTTACATATTGGTACGCTTTCTCTTTTGAAAAGTTTAAAACGGCAGCTAGCTGCTCTGCTGTTTTCGCAGGATCCTTCACCTGTCTTGGCACTACATAAACGGTCGGTGCACTTTTATTTGTAGCGAGTGCAACACCGTTACGATCGACAATTTCACCACGCTCGGGTTCAAAAGGTATATTCCGACTCCAAAGATCTTTCGCTCCATCGGTTAAAATATTTCCTAAGGCAAATTGTACATACCCTAGCCTTACATCAATAATAAGGAAAATGAGAAACCCTACTAAAAGTGAGATCGTTAGTCTTTTTCGTACTGTAACATTTGACACTCGCATCTTCGTTAGAACCTCCTAACAACATATATGGCTCGTTCCACTATATGCTTGTACAAAAAAAAATAGAACGCACAAGCATCACTTGTACGTTCTAAGATTATTCTGATTCCACTTCTTCTGCTTGTTCTTCTGAACCTTCTTCTGTTTCTGTTCCAGTTTCCTCAGAAGCATCATCACCAAGCTTTGTTTCTTCTTCTGTCGGTGCCTTCAGGTGAATCACTAAATGATCACCCGCTTCTACAACACTTCCTACACTTATATTTTGTTTTGTCACATAGCCGCTGCCAGTTGTACTTAGTTGTAAATTAGCAAGCGAAGCAATCTTAACAACATCTCTTAAGGACCATCCTGTAACATCTGGCATCGTTAAATCTCCGTCTGTTACAATGAATACCTTTTCTCCAGCGAGTATTTTCTCTCCCTCTTGTGGAGATTGTGCAATGACATTGGTTCCATTCCCAATAACAATGGTATGAGCTCCAAAACTTTTCACTTGCTCTTCGGTCTCTCCAACGTTTTTATTTAGAAAATCTGGAACAGTAATTGGCTCTACCTCTTTTTGCTCAGCTGGTTCAATATTTAAATACTGAAGACTATTTTTCATAACTGGATTAAATATCATGGAAACTGGTATAGATCCTTCTGAATAATGGTCTACCTTCGGCTGCTGTACTGCCACATAAATAATTAATCGCGGATCATCTGCAGGAGCCATCCCTAAAAACGAAAACACATAGTCATTCTTCCCATTTAAGTACACACCATTTTGGGTCATACTCGCAGTACCTGTTTTCCCAGCAACCTGATATCCTTCAATATTGTATCGGTTATACCCTGTTCCCTTCGGCGAACTAACCACTGTCTCTAGATACTCAAGAACCTGGTTGGCGGTTTCCTCTGAGATTGGTGTTCCGACAACTTCTGTTTCTGTTTGCTTAATCGTCTTTCCTGACGCTGGATCTACAATCTTATCAATCACATGTGGTTTCACCATTTTACCGCCGTTTGCAATAGCAGTGGCTGCTTGAATTTGCTGAATTGGTGTAATGGCTGTTCCTTGTCCATACCCTGTTGTAATTTTATCAATTGGGTATTGGTAAACGATCTTTCCGCTCGTTTCATTGGGAAGGTCAATCCCAGTTGGCTGATCAAACCCAAACTTCGTTAAATACTCTCGAAACGTATCATACCCGATCTTTTCCTTCACAAGTTTAGCAAACGCTACGTTTGAGGATCTTTGTAATCCTTCTAAGTAGGAAATTGTACCCCACCCGCTACCATTATGATCGTGAATCCTTTGCGAATTTTCGGTTGGTTTATACGAACCTGATTGGTACCCCTCGTTCGGATTGAAAACTCCTTCCTGAACGGCAGCCGCAAGAGTGAAAATTTTCATTGTTGATCCTGGTTCAAATGAGTTTTCGATTACCTCATTGTGCCAGGTGTCAGAGATTCCTTCTCTAGTTGTTGGATGGAACGTTGGTCTTTGCGCCATCGCTAAAATTTCACCGGTCTTTGGATCAGCTACTACCGCGACCATTTTAGCTGGATCATACTGTTCATCCACTTTGTTCATAGCATCCTCAAGAAGAGTCTGAATCTTTTTATCTAGTGTTAAATAAATATCATATCCATCTTTAGCCGCTGTTACATTTTCCTCACCGCCGGGTAGGATATACCCCCAAAAGTCACCAGGGTAATTTACTTTCCCGTTAATTCCGGTTAATTCCTCGTTCATTGATTTTTCGATTCCAAGCTGCCCAACCGTCTGATTCGTTTCTTCATCCACATCAACATAGCCAACTACGTGAGAGGAAAAAATGCCGTTTGGATAAAAACGCTTTGATCCACGTATAAATGTAATTCCTGGAAGTTTTAGATTTTCAATTTCTGTTTTTACTTGAATTGAAATATCTCTACCCTTCGTTCCGAACTCTACCTGCTTAGCACCCTCTTTAGAAAGAATTCTATAAATCTCTGATTCTTCTAAATCAATCACTTTTGACAACTCTCTGGCCGTCTTTTCTTTGTCAACGACATGTCTTGGATTTTTAGGACTAGTGGTTAATGTTTCATCCAAAATCGCAACTAACTTGAAGGAAGCTGTATCTTCTGCGATCACTTCACCATTGTTGTCATATATCGTTCCTCTTGTAGCCTCAATCGTTGCCTCTTTCTCATATTTTTGCTGAGCTAAAGCAGACAAATTCTGCCCGTGCACTTCTCCTGTTGCCAAAATCGTTACATACCGAAAAATTAAGACAAAAAAGAGCAGGCTAAATATTATAAATAATATCGCTGCTCCCACATTCATATTGGGCTGTTTCTTTGTCATTACTCCTGCACAACCTTAACATTATTGTCATTAAGCTTTAATCCAAGCTTTTCTGCCATGCTGCGGATTCGATCTGGAGTGCTTAACTCTCCCACTTGCATTCTTAAGTCATTATTAATCTTCTGTTGGTCCTCTAATTTAACAGAGGTATTTTGTATATCCTTATTTAATTCATAAATCGCCGCTTGATTTGAAATAATATGTACGGCACCAAAGCATAGAGCGGCACAAAAAGTGACACCAAGGATTTTCTCTCCAGGAGACAACCATGAGTTGGTCTTTCTTACCTTTTGAGGTGCTTGTACGGTTTGTTGCTGCTGTTCCTGCTGAAGCTTCCTTGCTAAGTTACTCATCCTATTCCCTCCTAGATAGGTTTACAGCTTTTCGGCAATACGTAACTTTGCCGAACGTGCTCGATTGTTATGTTCTAATTCTTCTTCTGATGGCACAATTGGTTTTCTCGTAATTAACTTTAGTTCTGGTTTGAACTCATCCGGGATAATAGGCAATCCTTTTGGAAGGTCTGGTGTTTCACTAGCCTTCTTAAATATCACCTTACAAATCCGGTCCTCTAATGAGTGGAAAGTAATGACACTAATTCTTCCACCAGGGTTCAGTAAATCAATCGCTTGATTTAACGAATCTTCAAATACACCTAATTCGTCATTTACTGCAATTCGGATTGCTTGAAAAATTCGTTTAGCTGGATGCCCACCTTTTCTTCGAGCTGGAGCCGGTATTCCCTCTTTGATCAAGTCCACTAGCTCTCCTGTTGTTGAAATTGGCTTTATTTCTCTTGCCGCCTCAATTTTTCTAGCAATTTGTTTAGAGAATTTCTCTTCTCCATATTTAAAGAATATTTTCACTAGCTCTTCAAAACTCCAGGAATTAATAACGTCATATGCGGAGAGGTCTGCCTGTTGATCCATTCTCATGTCTAAAGGGGCATCATGGTGATAACTAAATCCTCGTTCCGGTGTGTCTAATTGTGGGGAGGAAACGCCTAAATCATAAAGAACTCCATCAACCTTTTCAATCCCTAGCTTGTGTAATTCCTCTTGCAGGTATCGAAAATTACTTTTTACAATAGTTAATTGCCCTTCATATGCAGCTAATTTTTCCTTTGCATTTTCAATGGCAACGTCATCTTGGTCAAAGGCAAATAATCTTCCTTCCTTTGACAACTTGGATAGAATAAGCGCACTATGCCCCGCTCCACCCATTGTACAGTCCACATATATACCATCTGGTTTAATATTGAGTCCATCAACAGTTTCGTGCAAAAGCACGGTAGTATGTTCAAACATTGTTGTCCACCTTTCGAATTACGCCCATGAATAGAATCCTTAAATATCAAATCCAATCATATTCTCTGCAATTTCAGCAAAAGATTGCTCAGATTCTGTAAAGTATTCTTCCCATAATGTCTTACTCCAAATTTCAATTCGGTTTGAGACTCCGAGAACGACGCATTCTTTTTCAAGCTTTGCGTATTGCATTAGTGGAGTAGCAATGTTTATTCTTCCTTGTTTATCCACTTCACATTCAGTCGCACCTGAGAAGAAAAAACGGGTAAATGCACGAGCGTCTTTTTTAGTTAATGGTAAACCTTTGAGCTTTTCCTCAATCTGATCCCATTCACTAAGAGGATAACCAAATAAACATTGATCTAAGCCGCGTGTTAGCACAAAGGTTTCTCCTAAGTGTTCACGGAACTTTGCAGGCACAATTAAACGTCCCTTCGTATCAACATTATGATGGTATTCACCCATAAACATGCCCGCTACCCCCACTCTCTACCCTAAATGTACCACAATCCCCCACTTTCCTCCACATGTTTTTATAAATTCTCCCCCCACTGTTATTTTCCTGCAAAAATAGAATGAGAATGATTCCCCTTTTTCTTATAAAAAGCTTTAAAATCATATAAAAATTTATAAAAACCGACAAAAAAGACCTTATCATAACGACAAGGTCTTTCCTAGTTTATAATTTTACCACTTGGTGACTTCCATCAAACAAATACGGTTGTGTTAATAATTCATCGATAAACGAGAGTCCGTACTGGTTAAGAAAATAAAAGAGGTTCCAGATTCTTTCTTGCGGTGAACCGGATGGCTTCAGTTTACGTTCGATTCGATTATATTTTTCTATAACCACTTCATGCTTTTGTAGCAACGCAAGTTCAAGTCGATTTTCCATAAAATCGATTTGCTTTAAAAGTAAGCTTTCATTTTTTTTCAACAACGGAAGCATACCCTTATAATGTTGCTCTGTCTTTCTCTCAATTTCCAGGTAGTTTTTGACTAACTGGTCTTTTGTTTCAGCAAACAATGTCTGGAAACTACTGTCACGGTTGGCATCTAGAAATAATTCCTTTTGTTTTCCCGTTCCAGCAGTTAGAACGTCTTCTAACTTTAACCCTAGTTCTTCCATGTCGGAGCTCACATTTCGTTCAATCAAACTAATGTTTAGCCGCGGAACAATCGGAGGCATTTTCATATCAAAATGCTCAAACACTTCCTTTAATTCAGCCCAGTATGCAATCTCTCCTGGTCCTGCAATAAACGCTAATGTCGGAAACAAGCACTCTTGCATAAGTGGTCTCGTCACGACATTATTGCTTAAGCGTTCAGGAAACTCACTGGCAATTTCTAACATTTCATCGTATGAAAAAGAGACAGAACCAGAAGCGCCTACAAATTGTTGTTGTTCTGGAATATAATCTAATAAAATTCTTTCATGAGAAACTTCATCGTAATAAAAGAGGTTTGCACAAAGATCATTTATCACAATCGTTTGTGTCATTCCTATCTCTTCGAGTTCTTGCTGCTTCTTTTTTACCTTTTCAGTGATCTCTTTTGTACTTTTAATTTGATTAATAAAATATTCTTTTTCTAACTTTCTTAATCCCTTATCACCGGAATCAACGATAAGTAAACCATAATCTTTAAACAGGCTCATCGTAATCTGTGCAAAAAAGTCGACAAACGTTACTGACTTTTCAATAGCAGCATCGGCAAATTGAAGCAGGGATTTCGTGTGTTCCGTCTCCCCATAGGAGGAGATGATATCAGTAACCCAATTCTTTAAAACATCCTTCTTGATCTCAATATTGGTAACCATTCGTTTATCAAGAACCTTCTCCGGGTACATCGACTTTTCAAGTTGATTGTCTTTTTCTACAAAAATATGATTCACTTCATCATAGTCGTGGTCCTCACCTGCTATCCAGAAAACCGGAACAACCGGAACAGACAGTTCTGCTTCCTGCTTCTTAGCAAATAAAATAATAGAGAGGATTTTATGTATACTGTATAGAGGTCCGGTTAAGATACCTGCTTGTTGTCCCCCAATGACCACCACGCTATCCGGGTTCCTTAGTTTAGAAATTGATGCAACAACCTCATTCGAACTAGGGAACTTACTCATGTACTCCCCAATATAGTCAGCAAGCTCTTCCCTTTTAAAGCTTATATTTTCTAGATCCTTTACTCTTTTCCTATAGCTCTCTGTTTCTTGAAATTGATAATGAAATAACGGACGTATGAATGAATTCCCAGTACTATAATCGGTAGCAAACTGATTCGTTGATGGGAGAAAGAGATTAACCATCTCCATTTATGTACTTCCTTTCTCTTTACAGTATTTCTAATCTTCAGTATAGCACTGTGTTTATGGAAAATAAAAACCTTTGCATTTTCATCATGCATTCGTTCACGAAATAGATTTTGTCACACTTAAAAAGATACCTACGCATATTAATATGATATAGGCAGAAAAAAACAATAAGAAATTAAACCTCCAAAATCCCCGAAACACTTTTTTTAAATCAACTTCTTCATTTAATTTGTACTGAAGGAGTAAAGATAGAATGGCCATGGCAATCATTAAAATAAAAATAAGCCACAATAATGAGAAGTCCCAGATTGTAACAATAAGATAATGAACAGACAGGATAAAAAGTACTGTAGTGATATCCAAAGCAAGGTGAACTGCTTTTCTATGTTTCTTTGTAATCTGTTTAGCAATAACAAACACAACAAAATACCCTATAATTGGAACGGTCACTAATGTGGCAAATACTGTAGCAAAAAAGCTTCCCATTTACATCCCCTCCTCCTTTATTTCTTTGCCTTTTATGCAATGATAAAAGGTTAAAGTGAGCGGCACTTTTATTTCCTTCCTTTGTGCCTCCTCAAGAACGTACCCGAGAATGGCATCAATTTCTGTTCTTCTATCATTTTTTACATCCTTAAGCATAGACGACTCGTTTTTTGCTGTATTTTTACACACGTGTACAAGGTTTTCATAATATGTAAGGCGGTCTAAACTTAGTGCAAGACAAACCTCATCAAACAACTGTTCAAATATCATTTGATAGTATTTATTTGTTAAAAGACTTCCATTGGTCACACCTAATATAGCTGTTAAAGGGTTTATTACCGCATTCACAACGAGCTTTTTCGTTAGCATGACCATGTATTCCTGTTCGAATTGAGCGGGAAAATTCTTTATGGACTGGAAGATAAGCTCATCAAGAATCCATCGGTCTCCTTCAACCGTTCGAAATATCGCTAGTTTCGTAACCCCTATGCCTGTATGACTCACCGTATGGTTATTTTCTCTTAATGCTCCATGCTCAACGGAACCTATAAATAGGGACCTTGCATTTATTTTTTTTAGAAGAGATAAATGTCCCATTCCATTCTGAACAAACAATAATGGTAAGTTGGGAGGAAAAGTTAGGTCCTTTATTATTTCCTCTAACATATATTCCTTCACACAAAGAATCACAAGTTCCATACCAGTTTCATCCCATTGACTAATCGGTCGAACGTTTATTGGCAAACAGATAGATTCTTCACCATTTTTCCTTATCAAACCATTCGTACGAATACTTTCACTCTGATCCTCTGACCTCGTGTAAAGGATTACATCATTTTCTTCTTGTAAGTAAGAAGAAAACAAAAGACCTACAGCTCCACCACCAATGATCGCAATTTTCATTCTATCTCCCTCGATGCGTCAATATTACTATTAGTTTACCAGAAGAAACTGAAAGAAGGTATTAGAAAGGTCATTCGTATCAAAAAAGACCTCCGGAAGAGAGGTCTTTACTCACACAGGATACACCGGATGCTTTCTCGTACTAAATACAACATCCTTTGTTTCATATATAGAAAATCTCTGAATCAACACCTGGCGCAAATCATTCGCTCCTACAACGTCGTCCACGATTAATTCGGAAGCTAATTTATAAATATCAATATGCTCTTTATATTCCTCATGCTTCTCTTTCACAAAGGCTAACCGCTCCTTAGGATCAGAGATTTCATTAATTTTATTCGAGTACACTGCGTTTACCGCAGCCTCCGGACCCATGACGGCAATTTGAGCTGTTGGTAACGCAACACAATAATCAGGTTCAAATGCGGGACCAGCCATCGCGTATAATCCAGCACCATATGCTTTCCTAACTATGACGGAGATTTTTGGAACAGTAGCTGAACTCATGGCGGCAATTAATTTTGCGCCGTGACGAATAATTCCAGCCCTTTCTACTTTTGTACCAATCATAAAGCCAGGAACATCAGCTAAAAATAATAACGGGATATGAAATGCGTCGCATAATTGAATGAACTTTGCTCCCTTATCAGCTGAATCAATAAACAAGACGCCACCCTTTACCTTTGGCTGATTGGCTATTATACCTATAACCCTACCATTCATCCTTGCCAATCCGGTAATAAGTTCGCTTGCAAACAGCTTTTTTATTTCAAAGAAGCTTCCCTCATCCACCAATGTATTGATACAGTCATACATATTAAATGGTGCATTTTGATTTGAGGGTATGATCTCCTCCAGATGCTTTTCAAATTTTGCATCCACGGCTTTGATTATGCTTGGCCTTACCTGATAGTTTTGCGGGAAGTAATGTAAATAGGTAATAGCCTTTTCAATTGCATCCTCTTCACTTTGAGCAAGTATATCCCCACAGCCGCTGACTGAACAATGCATCCTTGCTCCACCCATCTCCTCTAATGTAACCTTTTCGCCAATAACCTTTTCTGCCATACGTGGTGACCCAAGGTACATCGAGGCATTTCCATCAACCATAATCACAATATCACAAAACGCAGGAATATAAGCTCCACCAGCTGCAGATGGACCAAACAAAATACAAATTTGAGGGATCATCCCTGATAGTTTTACTTGATTATGAAATATTTTTCCTGCCCCCCGACGATTTGGAAACATGTCAAGTTGATCAGTAATCCGAGCCCCTGCTGAATCGACCAAGTACAAAAGTGGAACCTTTAATTTCTCAGCCACTTCCTGAATTCGTATAATCTTTTCTACCGTTCTAGCTCCCCATGAACCAGCTTTCACCGTGGAGTCATTGGCGATGACACAAACCGTCCGCCCCTTAATCTTCCCTAAAGCTGTAATAACACCATCTGCTGGAAGTTCATCTTTTTGACAATTGGCAAACTTTCCATCCTCCTCATAAATGCCCTCATCGAATAAAAGCTCTAATCTTTTTCTGACAAAAAGCTTTTTTTGTTCCTCAAGTTTCTCATGATATTTCTTGTGACCACCTTCTTCAATCTTCCTAATTTTTTCTCCTAATTGTTCCGAAAAATGCTTCTCCATCTTTCTCCCTCCTCGGCCGGTTAATGGAATAGGTCCCTTTATTCCAGTACGATTAATACGTCCCCTTCATTAACAAAATCACCCTCAGCAACCTTTATCTCCTTCACTCTTCCTGCTTCTTGACTTTCCACAGGAATTTCCATTTTCATTGATTCAAGGATTGCAATTTCTTGATTGTTTTCTACTTGATCACCAACTGATATGTTGATTTGAAGAATTGTCCCAGCCATTGTTGAAGTAATTTGTAACATAAAAACTCCCCCTTGTTAGTTAAATCTTTTTACTGATAAGTAGTTAGTAAAATACTTGCCGGTCTTAAAGTCAGTGTCGTTTAAAATATGCTTAAATAATGGAGCATTGGTTTTTATTCCTTCTAATTGAAGTTGGTTAAAAAAAACAGATGCTTTCTCAATAGCCTCATCTCTATTTTCTCCATGAACAATACATTTCGCGATCATCGGATCATAAAAAGGCGTTACCGCTACACCCTCTTTATATCCAAAGTCCACTCTCGCATCACCCTTACCCCAATCCAATACCTCAATACAGCCCGGTGAAGGCATAAAGGTCACAGGATCTTCTGCATATAATCGAAACTCAATGGCATGCCCTTTTGATTCCAGCTCCTCCTGCTTATACGGCAATGTTTCTCCCCTCGCCACAAGAATTTGCCATTCAACAAGATCTATGCCCGTAATCTCTTCTGTAACCGGATGTTCTACTTGTAATCTCGTATTCATCTCAAGGAAATAAAAATTCTCTTCCTCATCGACGATAAATTCTACTGTTCCGGCATTCTCATACCCTACTGCTTTTGCTGCCCGGACAGCCGCCTGAAGCATTTTCTCTTTAGCACCCTTTGATAAAAATGGAGAAGGTGATTCTTCTACCACCTTTTGATGGCGACGCTGGATCGAACAATCCCTTTCGAATAAATGAACGATATTCCCAGCTTTGTCACCAAAGATCTGGACTTCTATATGGCGTGCATATTGTATGTACTTTTCAACATATACTTTCTCATTTGCAAAATAAGTTTTTGCTCTTTTTTTGGTAGTTTCTAGGTTTTTACGTAGAGTTTTTTCATCCTCGCACCGAACCATTCCGATCCCACCACCACCTCCACTTGCTTTTAAAATCACAGGATAACCTATGGAATTTGCTGCTGCTACTGCCTCTTCTTCTGTCGTAAGTTCTTCATTACTGCCAGGTACAACTGGAATCCCTGCTTCCAACATCTTTTCACGTGAAATGATTTTATCTCCCATCATTTGTATGGTTTTAGAATTCGGTCCAATAAAAATAATACCCTGTTTTCTAATATCTTCGGCAAAGCTAGCATTTTCAGATAAGAATCCATACCCAGGATGAACAGCGTCTACCTTTTCTTTTTTAGCTATCTCTAATATTACTTTTTGATTCATATATGACTTTCCGACAGGAGCTTCACCGATTCGATAGGAGGTTGTTGCCTCGGATACAAAAGGTAGATCCTTGTCCGCGTCTGAATAAATAGCAATGGTTTGTATACCCATTTTGCTGCATGTTTTAATAATTCTTGAAGCTATCTCTCCCCGATTAGCAATTAGAATCTTTTGCATCATTGTTCCCCTTTCTAATTGAAGCATCTAAAATCATTTCTTCATAAGCATGCCAATATCCTTCTAATTTTGAAAGCGTTTTCCTAAATATAAAGCAGAATTTTTTGTTAATTTGTTATATAATTAAAGCAATTCTAGTTCATATGCAGTAGTGAAGATTCCATTCATGTTTATTCAAGGGGAAATAAACTTATACAAAATAAAACGAATTTCACTGCAACAAGACAAGGGGGAAGGTATATGGGGTACAAGGTTGAAAAACTAAAAGTTAATTATAAAACGCTAGAAGAGTTTAAAAAGTTTAAAGAATATGGATTACAAGAGCTCTCGATGGTAGAGGATTTAGAGGCAAATATTATAGAGAACGATAGTGAATCTCCTTTTTACGGAATTTATTTTGGAGATAAGCTTGTAGCACGAATGAGCTTGTATCAAGTGGACGCTAAATACAACCGCTACTTTGAACCACCGTGTGACTATTTAGAGCTTTGGAAGCTTGAAGTTTTACCAGATTACCAGCATAAAGGCTACGGTTCTGCCTTAGTAGCATTTGCGAAGAATATCGGTCTTCCGATTAAGACAAACCCGAGAGTAAATTCAAGAGACTTTTGGATTCATATGGGCTTCCAACCAGTTGAATACGATCTCGGACGG
Source organism: Robertmurraya sp. (assembly GCF_036676585.1). Lineage (NCBI taxonomy): Bacteria > Bacillati > Bacillota > Bacilli > Caryophanales > Bacillaceae > Robertmurraya > Robertmurraya sp. The sequence continues at coordinate 48,098 of NZ_JAKFCQ010000067.1, read as the reverse complement.
GACTTTGGAGAAAATCCATTAATCTGGTCAAACGATTTAAAAAAGGAATAATAATGAACAAATTAAAAAGCGGACATTTGTCCGCTTTTTCTGTTTTTTATTTATTTTTTCAGCCGATCTTCTTCGTGTAAAACAACCATCTTTCTAGCTCTCTCCATAATATCTATAAGCGCTTTATAATCTTGTTCAATAAGCTTTAATTCCTTTTCAAGCTTTTCATTTTCTGCTGCTAAATAATAAAGCTGTTTTTCTAATTCTTGAATGTGCTTTTTATAGTTCTCATGTTCTTCCCTTTGACTTGAATCTGCTTTTTCGTACAGTTCCTTTAAGAAAGCAACAAGATCATTGAATTCTATTTGATAGGAGCGAGTCTGCGGTACTTCGACTGCAGGTTGCTCAGTTAAAGCACTTTCTTCCAACTCCGCAAATTCACTTGGAGCAATAGCATTCTTCTTTAGTTCTTTTCTCTGTTTTTTTGCTATTTCAATTCCAGATTTGTATTGCTTACGTACGTATGAATTCCATCTGAATCCACAAGCAGCAGCAGTTCTTGAAAGCTGTTTTCCTACTTCCTCGAATGCTTGCAGTTGTGTTCCACCTTCTCTAATATTACGTAAAACTACTTCAGCAAGTAGCAAATCTTCATCTTGTGACCAAGCATCTTGACGATTTGTTGGCATTGTCAAATCCCTCCTAGTGTTTTTTATTCATTCATATGCTTCTACTAGGAAAGATAGACTGATATTGTAAGAGGTTTCGTAACAAATTCTCTTTTAAACGTAAAAAATGTTTATATTACTATTTTTTTCTGTTAATGAAACGGTTCACTTTCTCATGGTGGGCTTCTTTTTCCCATAGAATGGAACATTGACGAACTTCCCTTTTCACTTGCTCCTGCAATCTAAGTGGATCTCTTCTACTAAGAACGATTTGCTTATAAGCTTGAAGCACATCGTTCTCTATGGAAGACATCGTCTCTAATCCTGCCCGTAAGCCTTCTGAATGACTGCCTTCATACATAAAATCCACAAAACCCATTTCTTTTAACTCGGGAGCTTCGTATATTTTTGCTTTCATAAGCATTGATAGAGCTTGACTAGAAGATATTCTCTCAAAGAGCATCGATCCCCCACCCCATCCAGTTGTAATGGCTAGATTTCCTTGTACAAATCCAGCTTTAACACTGGAATGAGCAAATCGGAAATCACATGCCGCTGCTATTTCACAACCTCCACCAATCGCTATTCCGTTTAACAAAGCAATAGTCGGCTTTGGAAGCATAAATAATTCAAATAGAATTTTTGCCATTCTAGAGAGCATCGCGTATGCTTCTTGCTCTGTCTTTAATTTATGGAAAACAGACAAATCCCCACCAGAACAAAAGGCTTTATCTCCTTCACCTGTTATAACCAGTCCTAAATGGTTGGATTTCTTCACTGTATCAATGGCTGTTTGAAGACCATCCATCACTTCAAAATTTACTGCATTTCTTCTTTCATGTCGCTTGATAACAAATTGTAAAAAGCCTTCCTCTAATTCTATAATCTCGTAAGCCAAAGGAATCCCTCCTGCAGATAAAAGAGTAAATAATACAAAAATGCAAAAAGCGCCTTACTATTAAGTAAGACGCTTACGCCATTCAAATTAGTCGTTTACAACTTCTTTTCCTTTGTATGTTCCACAAGCTTTACATACACGGTGAGCAAGTTTCATTTCACCACAGTTTGGGCATGCTACCATACCAGGTACTTGTAGTTTAAAGTGAGTACGACGCTTTCTTTTCGCAGTTTTAGATGTTCTTCTAAAAGGTACAGCCATTCTTCCCACCTCCTTAAAGAGTATTAAGAAAGTTATGAAGTCCAAGTTTCCTTGAGCTTCAAATGTTTCTTGTCTTCTTCACATTCATTGTGAAGAAGGATCATTTTGATCCAGTAATTTCGCAAGTCCCGCTAGACGAGGATCAATCTTATCCTGCTTCTCCTGTTCGTGAATAACTTCCCAATCTTTACCCGATTGAGGAGCACCATCCGTCCCAGTATAGTCTTCGCAAAATACTTGCATAGGTACTTCTAGCAAAAGGATTTCTTGTATGACCGGTAAAAGATCAATCACTTCACCTTTTACTTGATGAACTTCCTCTTCAAGCTCATAATCGAGTCCTTTTAAGAGGAAAGTTTCTGTTGTTTCGACATCAATTGGAAAATTCACGTCAACTAACGTACGAGAACAAGGCAACACGAGATAACCCTTTATTTTTAAATGAAAGGTTACTTTTGACGAATCTATATCAGCTCGTCCCGTCACACGAATTGGTGATACGCGACGTATGGTTGGATCAATCTTCATAATCTCATCCATATTAACTGTTTCATCGACAGGAAAGTCCTTGCTTCGATATTTTTGTAACTGACTTAATGTCCATTTCATACGAATCACCTCAAGGCAACAAAGGTAATTATAGCTTTCATATAATTATTTGTCAATATTTTTTCTTTACACTATAATGTAGACATTAAACCTCGTTCTTAATCGTAAAAAAACATTATTTGCTTATTATCTTTATTTTTCACAATAAAATCAAGGAGTTTTTTATGAAGGCTGTTGGAGTAGTAGTTGAGTACAACCCATTTCATAACGGACATTTCTACCATGTAGAACAATCAAAGATTTTGTCAGGAGCTGATGTGGTCATTGCTGTCATGAGCGGACCTTTTTTACAACGTGGAGAACCTGCCCTTTTATCAAAATGGCATCGAGCTAAGATGGCATTATTAGGTGGAGTTGATATTGTCTTTGAACTTCCTTACGCTTTTGCAACACAAAAGGCAGAAACTTTTGCTCGTGGAGCGATTGACATTTTAGCTGCTGCAGGTTGTGACTACGTCTGCTTTGGTAGTGAATCTGGTCACATAGAAGACTTTTATTCTACCCTACATTTTATTCATACACATCAAGAAACGTATGACCATTTAATCAAAAAGAATATGGATGTAGGAATGAGCTATCCAAGAGCAACTTCTTCCGCTTTCCAAGAGCTTAGGCCTTCGAGTCAGATAATGGATCTATCAAAACCAAACAATATTCTTGGCTTTCAATATATTCGAGCAATTGAAGAGTTAAACCTAAGCTTAACACCGCTAACTGTAGCCAGAAAAAATGCGGGTTATCATGATCCAGAATTATCCACCACCCATATTGCAAGTGCGACAAGCATTCGTAAATCTATCTTTTCGAATGACGGACAGTTGAATGAACTTTCCTCTTATGTCCCTAACACCACCTACACAGAACTTGTGGACTATAAGAGACAGTTTGGGCAATTTCTTCAATGGGAAGACTATTGGCCACTTCTTCAGTATCGTTTACTAACAACTGATAAAAGTGAACTCGCTAGAATTTACGAAGTGGAAGAGGGAATAGAAAATCGAATCTTACAAATGGTTGATAAAGCAAATTCATTTTCCGAGTTTATGACCTTGCTCAAAACAAAAAGGTATACATGGACACGTTTGCAACGGCTTTGCGTTCATATTTTGACAAATACAAATAAAGAGCAAATGAGGGCCCTGAGCGACCGAGCTAGTTATCTTCGCCTGCTCGGTATGACAGCTTTGGGAAGGCAGTACTTAAACAAGTGGAAAAAGCAAAGTAATCTACCAATTGTCTCAAGACTTGCCTCCTACAACGGAAAAGAGATTGAACTTGATATTAAGGCTGCAAAAATATATTCCCTCGGTTTGGACAAAACCAAACGTCACAGTGCTCTATCCTTAGAATATAAACAAGCACCTATGTTCATTTCAAAAAAAGAAGAATAGCTCGGGCGGCTATTCTTCTTTTTTCTCTAATACTTCTAAATACGTTATTGCATCTTCAAATGTATTAATCGGTACAATTTTCATACTCGTATCAATATCCTTTGCCGTTTGGACGGCTGCTAAATAGTTTGAGTCCGCAGCCCCCTCCTCATTTGGCGCAAAGAAAATTTCTGCATCTGCTTTATCTGCCGCAATTACCTTTTGTTCAATGCCTCCGATACGTCCGACCGTACCGTTTTCATCGATTGTTCCAGTCCCTGCGATATTGTAACCTTTTGTTAAATCCTCTTTCACCAATTGGTTATATATTTCAAGAGAGAACATCAGTCCAGCTGAAGGGCCTCCTATATCACTTGTCTCAACTGTGACCTCTGGCTCCACAATAATTTCTTTATCATCCACTAAACCGATTCCTACTCCTACCTTTGTTTGATCTGCTTCAAATGCTTTTAATGGTAGAGTAACATTTTCTTCTTTCTCATTACGTTCAAAATATAAAGTAATTGTATCGCCTGCTTGTTTTTTACTTACATAGTTGATAAATTCTTCTGATGATTGAAACGTAAGTTCATCTACTTGAAAAATTCGATCACCAGGCTCTAATTGCCCCATGGCAGGCATTCCATCCATGACACTTAATACATAAACTCCTTTATATTCAAATGAGATCGGTTTATTCGCTTTTTTATAAGCTACCTCAATAGCGGCTAGCTTAGAGGTAGACATAGAATGCAACTGTCTTACTTTATATTCCTCATCGCTTTCTTCTTCCGCTCGAATGGCTGATAGAGGATAAATTTCTTGGTACTCACTTATTTTTGCTAACAGATACGTATAAATATTTGCTTGCCCCATGACTACCGTAGTAAGCATAAAACTTCCTTCTTCCTCGTACCCACCTTCCACTTCAATAATGGGGTCAAGTTCCTTTGCCATTCCGGGCTTTGTTATATAATATGGTAGTGAAAAAAAGGCGCCAACTAGTAAGGCAATGGCAATTATATATAGTACGATACGCCCGATCCATTTTTTGTTCATTTTATTCTAGTACCCCTTCCAATTACTTAACAGCTCTTTAATCTTTGGTACAGCTTTAAGAGCCTCCTCCTCCCCGATAGCTATAATCTCCTCGATATTTGTAAACGCACGAGAATTATACATTTGTACAGGAGGACGAATCATGATATCGGACTTTACCTCACGATTTGAAACGAGTTCCATTTGCATAATGTCTATACTTTGCATAATCACATCATAAATCGTGGTAATTTCTGCAGTGGATTTTACTGGACTAACATCAACCGCAACGATAATATCTGCACCCATTTCTTCCACGACAGAAACCGGTATTCGGTCAACAACGCCACCGTCAACAAGCAAGCGACCATTATGCTTTTCTGGCACAAAAATTCCAGGAATGGAGATGCTAGCTCGAACTGCATCTGCTATCGGCCCCTCCTTGAAAACGACCTTTTCACCAGTCATTAAATCAGTAGCTATCACCGCAACCGGAATGTCTAACTCTTCTATATTTTTCCCATGAGTAAATACGCGGATAAGCTCCTTTACTCGTTTTCCAGCAACAAAGCCCATTTTTGGTACCGTATAATCTAAATAATATTTTCTTTTAAATGCTTTTGAAAGTTTATATAGCCTCTCTACATCTAATCCTGCTCCATAAAAACAGCCCACTAGTGCCCCCATGCTACTTCCAGCAACAAAATCAATAGGGATACCTTCGGCTTGTAACACTTTAATTACACCTAAATGGGCAAAGCCTCTTGCCCCACCAGAACCAAGTGCTAATCCAATTTTCGGACGAGACAAGTACTCCTCCCCCTTTAAAAAGATTGTGTTACATATTCTAATCTTATGGTCTATTTTCATTTTATATGAGTATATTGATTTATGAGGACAAGACCTATAAAAAGAAATCCTTTTTGTAACCTTCCATGTAGGGGTCCCCACTTTTCTCATATTTTATCACTTCTTTCCATACTTGCACAGTAAGTTCACCTTCAAGGGAGGATATAGGTGTGTTTCGATCCAGACTGAAAACCGTTGTATTAGCACTATCTGTAACATTAATGGCTATTTCATTGATAGCTTTCCCACAAGAATCTGTTGATGCGTCGATTCGCGGCTTAGACATGTGGTGGGAAATTGTCTTTCCTTCTTTGCTTCCTTTCTTTATCGTATCAGAAATGCTTATAGGTTTTGGAGTTGTTAAGTTTATTGGAGTATTATTAGAGCCCCTTATGCGACCACTATTTAAAGTACCTGGTGTTGGAGGCTTTGTTTGGGCAATGGGGATGGCATCGGGATACCCTTCTGGAGCTAAACTCACTGCAAGATTAAGGCAGGAAGGGCAATTAACTAAAGTAGAAGCAGAAAGATTAGTTTCATTTACAAATTGCTCAAACCCCCTCTTTATATTTGGCGCTGTTTCCATTGGTTTTTTTGGAAATGCAAAACTCGGTTTTCTATTGGCTCTGGCTCACTATCTTGGAAATATTTCCGTTGGGTTAATTATGAGATTTTACGGAAATGACACGGAGGAGAAAAAACGTACCAAAGAGCAGAAATTCTCTATTATTCTCGCATTAAGAGAACTGCATCGAACAAGATTGAAAGAACAGAGACCTTTAGGACGACTGCTAGGAGATGCCGTCATGTCATCCGTGCAGACCTTACTTATGATTGGCGGGTTTATCATTTTATTTTCAGTGATAAACAAGCTTCTGTTCCATCTGCACATCACAGCTTTTTTAGGACAGTTTGTTGAGTTTATCCTTGTTAGCTTACATTTACCCGATGTATTAAGCATTCCCTATATTTCTGGATTGTTTGAAATTACTTTGGGAAGTCAGCTGACTAGTCAGGTTCAGGAAGCGACCCTTATGCAACAAGCTATCATTACTAGTTTTATTCTTGCCTTTAGCGGATTTAGTGTACAGGCACAAGTAGCAAGTATCACTTCGCAAACCGATATTGCTTTTAAGCCTTTTTTTATTGCTCGTATTATGCACGGTTTTTTCGCTGCTATATATGCCTTTTTACTTTGGGGAACCGTATACGAAGGATTAGCTAAAAGTGACCAACCCTCCAACGCCATCCCCGTGTCTGTCCTAGAAACAGGATCATGGGCTTTAAACACGTACTCTTATCTAGCACAAATCGGTCCACTCGTGACCATTGTTTCTCTAGTAATCTATATTTTTGTATATTCAAGAAGAATAAATGTAAAATAAAAACGAGCACTTCATGGTGCTCGTTTTCTTATGTATTTACTTAACTGTATTCTTTTCCAATAGTGCTTTTTCTACCAGAGGTGGAACCAATTCAGAAATATTCCCTTTGTATTTTGCTACTTCTTTTACGATGCTTGAGCTTAAGAAAGAATACTGACTATTCGTCATGATAAAAAATGTCTCGATTTGATCATTTAATACTCTATTCATACTAGTGATTTGCATTTCATACTCAAAGTCTGAAACGGCTCGTAATCCACGAATAATGGCACTTGCACCGACTGAACTAGCATAGTCCACAAGCAACCCTTGGAACGAGTCCACCTTAACATTCGGTAAGTGCTTTGTTACTTCTTGGATCATTTCGGTACGTTCTTTAACTGAAAATAAAGGTTTTTTAGATGAATTGCTTAATACTACGACAAAAACCTCGTCAAATACTTTTGCACCTCGTGTAATAATATCTAGATGGCCATATGTAATCGGGTCAAAACTCCCTGGACAAACAGCAATACTTGCCATAAGATGTCACTCCTTATTCTTCTTCCGATTTAAGAGCATAAATTGAAATGGAAATAATCCCATAATTCTCGAATTTCACTTGCTGCAAACGTCCAACCTCAACAGGAAGGACAACATCCTTTGAGTGTTCACAAACAATGATTCCATTATTCGTAAGGAGGTTTTCATTTTGTATGGTTTCAAGCAAGTGCTCAAGTTGTTGCTTTTTATATGGAGGATCAAGAAAAATATAGTCAAACATGATCTCCCTTTTCATTATTGCCTTTAAAGCTCGATCCGCATCGTTTCTATATACCTCTGATTGATTTAACAACCCACATGTTTGAAGATTTTCCTTAATTGTTGCAATTGCCTTTCCATCACGATCGACAAAGATTACTTTTTCTACTCCGCGACTCAGCGCTTCAATCCCAAGCCCACCGCTACCAGCAAACAAATCCAGTCCTATTCCACCACTGAAATAAGGTCCAATGATATTAAAAATCGATTCTTTCACTTTATCTGTAGTAGGTCTTGTTGAGTTTCCAGGAACCGCTTTCAATGCTTTCCCTTTATATTCACCAGATACAACCCTCATTGTCTCACCACTATCAATTCATATTCATGTAAATTTCCTTCTTATCCTAACATAATGTCCTTATGAAGCCAATAGTTGTAACTTATTAAGAAAATATCGATTTTTCGTGTATATCCATCCAAGGAGTGGAAATAATGTAAATAACAACATCTATTCGAGATGTTGTTGCCAACCGCGGAGAAGACTTACGTTTCCCCATAAGTTCTTCCTCCGGTTTCTCCTCTCCCTTTGCCTTCTATCCATTAGGATATAGAAGGACCCTGCAGAAAATTTTCTGCAGGGTTTTCTTTTTTATTCCGTTGATTCTTTCAGATAGACCGTATTTTCATCCTCATCAATCTGTATGTTAAATAATGAGGTTAACCATTGATAATTAATATAAATGGTATGATTAATCTTCGTCAGTGGATTTTCTAACAGTCCATAATCTTCTTCATTATAAATAAATATATTTTGGTTAACGTAAAAGCGATAACTATTTAGTCCCTTTGTGAGCAATAAGGTCTCATTATCAGAAAGAACCTTTACTTGAAAACCAAGGGATGATACCGTCTCAACAAATGGGAAAAGCTTTTGATCTCCCATATAAATAATGTGAAGATCTTTCTGAATTTTACCCTTTACAGATATATTTCTCTTTTCTAAGAAATACAACGGAATCAAATTCGTGTCTTCATTTTTATTATCATCAAAGAAGCTAGTTGGTTTCCCCGTTACACTTTCAAGTAAATCGTCTAACTTTTGAGGAGTAAAAAGAATTTCTTCTGACAAAAATGTTTGGAGATAGCTCTCTAGCTCCTTTTCAGTCAGCTTCAATTTTAATTCTTGGATTATTTGATTACTTTTAGAAATTTGACTTTCACTGTTTAATAACAATGACACATGAAGATCAACTAACCAGCTTTGTTCCATCGGAAGATTGTCAAACTTTAATTTTAATAATGAGTAAAGAAGTTTCTTTTCTAGCATTTCTGGTTTTATGTCCGGACGAGTAATAATCATTCCGTTTCCATTGCCCTCTTGCAGTTGGTTGGTTATTACCACTGTCACGTGAGGTCTGTTAGATATTTGCTGTAGGGAGTTAAATGTTTGACCAAGATTGCCCTCCTGTTCAGAGTAGATCATAAGCTTGCTGTCGACTTCTTCTTGCAATAAAGAATTAGCCTGCCAATAAAGAGAGGGATTAGCCAATTGGCCCTCAAAAACATAATAATCAATAAGATCAAGCTTTTTGTTTCCTATTAAGGGAATACCCATTACCCATGTTCCATTTCTCTTCGTTGAATCGATAAGCTCGACCTTTGTGTCTGTCACTTGAACATTCGAAAACAGAGCTAACCATTGATTGAAAAGAAAAGCTTTTTCGTTCGCTTTTATCGGTAGTGTGAATTGTATTTGAATATTTCCTTTATTATCGGGCTTTAGTGATGCTACACTTTCTTCCTGTTTTTCACATTCACTGCCATCCTCAAGAAGACATTGCCAGGTAATCACTCCACTAGGAAGAGCAAAAGGGATTTCCTTTTTTCCTGTAAGACCACTTAGCTTTTGTGTGATTACTAACGTGTCTATTTCTGTTTTAATCGAAATGTTTTGACTTGCAAGCTCCATGTCAGCAGGATGTTCCATTTCCTTAGAATAGGCATCCCATTGCCAAAATAACAAGCCACTGATGACAGCTGATAATATGATAAAAAATGTGAACGGTATCTTCCACATATCCATTCCCCTTGTTAAAATCTCTTAAATCTCTTACCATTACAATAGCAGATAGAAGGATTAACGTCACACAGAATTTTTGAAAAAACTACGAAATTTGACTTAGTTCGACACCAGTCTGCGAGTACAATATAACTAAAAAGGAGGTCATTTCATTGATTCAAAGGTTTATTGAATTAGGAGAGGGCTATTCAGACATATATGAGTTACTAGAAATTGCTAAAGCAAATAAACAGCGACTCATGCATTTCATGGCGTTACATACAGAAATAAATAAAAGGTCTGTAACTTCATTAATCGTTGTTTTAAAGCCCACTGATCCTGGCAACTTCCAACCACTGTATGTTTGTCGCGAAGGAATTCCGAATCCACATGTGACAAAAAACAAGCGTTTTGAGTTATTCGAAAGGTTAGCTACTGAATATGGGAAAGAAATTATCCAATTTGATGTAAAACCTTCTACTGCTTTTTCAGAAAAGGAATTATTCTATCACTATGTAATAGGTATCTTACGTTTAAATCATTATATCGCTCCACTACAATAAAAGATCAGGAAGGGTATCCCCTCCTGATCTTTTAAATTCCCATTTTATAGTCGTATTCCTTTGCTTTATCTGGTCTCGAATTTTCGTATTCAACCTTTAAGAAAGGTTTAAAGGATGGCTCGACTTTTTTGACAAAGGAGTAGCTTTTTATTTTTTCCATGATTGTTTCGGTTTCATCTTGGTTGCAATATAAGACCACGTACTTCAATCTTTTTGATACATAATGAACATTCCCAAATTTGCGAAGCATTTTCGCTTGCTTAAGAGAAAATAGCCATACAATAATTCCTTGACGTTGACCTAGCATCGCTTTACTCCTTTTTAATTACACAATTGTCTTTTTATTCTAACACATACATGTGTATAAAAAAAGCATAGGAATTCTCCTATGCTTACAGTTAGTTTATGAGCAACCACAGCTTCCGCCTGTGCTACAGCCTCCACCACAACTTGATTCAAAGAACGGATTTCCGGATGGGACCTTGATAAAGTCAGATACTGACCGGCCAATGAGTACACTTATTTCATCAAGAAGTGCTTGTAGATCGTTCTCCGCTTTTTTGAATTCAGCTACATTAAGGTCGAGATCTACTTCTCTTTTCAAATTACGGATTTCCATCATGACTGTTTTATAATCAGGATGATATCTTCCAAAGCGTTCAACCTCTTCATAACGATCCTTCATTTGTATAAACGCTTTAATTTTCTTTTGTGTTTCTTTATCTTTTTTTACATTATTCAAGCATATATAATAAGCCTCCACCACTGTTGACTCGAGCACCATTGTAGCTAATTCATCTGCATACTCTAGAATTTCCATACTTTCTGATGTAGCAAGCAATCCGCTCACCTCCGATTCATATTTTACCATGAATAAGCACAGAAATGAACTTTTTACATCCTACCGTATGAGAACTTCAAAATTTTTTTTCATATCTTCTCTTCTTTGATTTTTTTCAACTACTTGTAATTGAATTTGATGGGAGCCTTTTGAAAGCCCTTTAATAATAAAGGCAGCTGTTGTCACTACTTTTTTTTGTTTCCCATCCACTGAGACAATTAAGCTCGTATTACGATTCGTAAATGAGATATCAGGTATAAAGCACTCAACATAAACATTATTTTCCTTCACATGGTGCTGAACTGAAAATGATTGTTCTGATTTCATTCCTAATACGACCACATCATTTTCTGCTCTTACAGTGTGCATAGGTACAATAGATACTTCTCTTTTCACTTCAGGATCTGGTATATCTTTATGACAAGCATTTAACAGAAGTCCAATCAGAAAAACAAAGACCATTTTCCTTACCACCTCGGTTGCCCCCAATCACACAATTTTACATATTTTGTGCAATTAACAGCAAGCTTAGTCAAAAATCCAACCAAAAAGCCTTCAAACTCTCGTAAAGTGAAGGCTTCTTATTGGTTACTATTCATGGCTTGAAACATGCTCATCATCATATTCGCCATTTGTACACTATGATTGAATTGCTCCACACGATGGGGAATGGTCTTTTTATAATGGTGTAAAGCTGATATTTCAAAGCTTTGTATATCATGTGGATTTCTCCCTAGCTTTCTGTACCAAATGGGCTGTTCCCTTAAAAACTGTTTTAATTGTGGTTGCATACGTAAATATTCATTAATTTCTTCTCTCATTCAAGAGCCCCCTACTAGTCTTGTCTAAATTGAAATGGATGTGATGGTGGGCTTACACTTTTTTTAGGCGGATTTTGGACGCTACTCCCTCCTTGCAGGGAGGAAATTACCCCTTGAATGGCACCTAAGGCAGAACTAATACTCACGATATGATGTTGAAGCTGGTTTGGATCCATATTCCTCACAGCACCTAGTACGGTTGACATCCAATCCTTTTTAGATGATTCTTCCTTTGGAGATGATTCTTCCTTTGAATCTTCCGTTGATTGATTACCGTCATCAACGTTTCCATTTCCTTTAGAATCATCCTCACCGAATAGATACCATTCCTCGTATAACTCTTGCCACGTATTTGTCCCGCTTCTAACCTGCTTAATGAGTTCAGGGTGGGCTCGAACATACTCCTTGAACTTTTTTACAGAAGGATGCAGTTGCTTTTTGGCCATTATATTTCACCTCAACATAAACGAATGCCTATAATACGATATGAAAAAAAGAAAAATATGTGCACCTTAGATTTCATGATAAAATGGAAAGGAAAGATAAAGTGAGGGATATAATGGAAAATATTCAAAAACAAATCCAAGACATTACTCTTCATGCGACCGAGCATGACTTAGTACTGCTCGAACAGCTTCTAAAAGGTTTTCAACTTTGGAAATCAGGAAAGAACACCACGTTTATCTCTAGTCTTTTGCAAATGGAACGTAAAATAACGGATGACGACTGTGAAATAACCATACCGATTTCTCCTCTTTTATATAATACTTTGTATATTGTTCATGGGGGAATTACTGCGACTTTGCTTGATACAGCAATGGGTGTATTAGCAAATTCACTTGTTCCTAATGGCTATGGTGCCGTCACTACCCAGTTGAATATTAATTATATTGCCGCTGGAATTGGAGAACATATGGTCTGTAGAGCAAAAATGGAACATAAAGGCTCAAAAACACTTGTATTATCCGCAGAAATTCATCGTTCAGATGGTGTTAAGATAGCCATTGGCACAGGTAGTTTTCTTGTCATTGAAAAAAGAATTTAGGGTGAACCGATTTGGTAACTGCCATTGTAATACCTATCATTATTATTTACTTTTATATTATTTCAAAGCGAGAGTTACAATCTCATACGGTGCAATGGTTAGCACTAGAACAAGTATATGAAGAAGCGATCGTTACAGGAAAGATTCATCATATAAATATAAGAAAAGAACGTTTTTATTATCATCGATATGTACATATTGTCGAACTCACACTTATATATAACCAGACAACGACTGTTGTCTCAAAAATTACTCCAATTGTAAAAGGGAAAGTCCTTACGAATGATTTTCAGCTGGGTGATGAGGTACGTGTTTACGGTAATTGGAAGGAAGGCCATTTTCGTTTTGGTAGATATGAAATACTTCAAAAATAAAAAGGAGCACTCAGCTCCTTTTCGTCATTCTTCCCATGCTTGGATAAAGTTTTGCGTGTAATATTTTTTATATACACCTACACCGATATGTGTAAAGTCTTCGTTTAATAAGCTTTCCCGGTGACCTTTACTATTTAACCAGCCTTCCATAACTGCTGGTGCATCAGCATAGTTTGCGGCAATATTCTCACCGGCTACCTGATAAAATACTTCCCCGGCCTCTAAGCGATCGGAGAGCTCCCCGAACTTTTCAGATGTATGCGAAAAAGTGTTGCTCTCTTCCATATCCTTGCTATGTCCATAAGCTACAGTTGCCGTTTTTTCATCCCATTGTAAGGTAGCAAGTCCAAATCTCATTCTCATAATATTCGTAATATCATATATTTGTTTTTCATTTGCATCCTCGACTTTTTCATCTGGTGCCATCTCATCAGGTTCAATTTCTTGTAAATCACCAAAATAAACCAATTCATAAGGTCTTAACTTCAATAAAGTTTCTGCATCCATTACCCTAAAACTAGATAATGTTGCCGTAAATTTATCAATATAGAGTTGAACGAAGATATCCCCCATTTTCAACAATGGTCTTGTATTTAGATCCGACTCTGATAGCTCAAATTGATAGGAACTTCCTTCATAATCTAACCCTATTTCTGTTTCTACATAACTTGAAGAAAAAATTTCATCTACATGTTGTCCTATCTTGAAGGGACTTATATTCACTTCCGAACCGATGGCATAAACGGTTACTACCTTCCCGTCTTTCACACCAATCTGAGAATAATTGGCAGGGTCAGTATTATAGATCCACCAATCAAACCCATAATAAGTCTGATCTACTCTGTTAGGTTGACCTAAGTTTTCCTCCAAGCTTTCTATAGACATTCCGATATAAGTTGAAACTCCCTCCGTTGGTCTTTCAGAGTTTGTTCCTTCATCACTCGTATTATTTGATAAGTCCTGGTTACTTCCTCTCTTTTGTGTCCCGTCTTCTAAGAGTATCTCTTCGTCACCATTTTGAATATTAAAATAAAATACAATTCCTAATATAGCAGTAATCAATATCAATATTCTTCCTAAACTTCTCAGAGGCCATCCTCCTCTCTATCATTCTTTCTATCATTGTATGCAAGCATTATATAAATAGTATAGTATTTCATAGAAAATAAAATAGGTTAATAAGGTAGTTATTTATCTTATTATAACCTACCAGGCTCTTTACATAAATAAAATAAAGACACCAAAAAGGTGCCTTCATTAATGCATGTCAGAAGAAGAATGTTCGGAAATGTCAGATAGGGCTTTACCGGCTTGATAGTCGGTGATCTTCTCAACAGCCAAATCCCCTAGTGCTACTATTCCTACTAGTTTTTTTCCTTCTGTTACAGGAAGACGTCGAATTTGATGCTTGGCCATTAATTCAGCCGCGTCTCTAGCAGTTGTTTCAGGTGATACAGTTATGATCTGCTTACTCATGATATCTTCTACTTTCGTCGACCCAGGATGTTTTTCAGCAACACCTCTAACGACAATATCACGATCGGTAATCATTCCGATTAACTTATCATCATCAACAATTGGAATCGCACCTACGTTTAGTTCTTTCATTTTAAGTGCGACCTCGTACACATTATCAAGAAGTGTACAACATTCGACTTCCTTAGTCATCAATTCATTTATGGTCTTCATCCTGAGCCCTCCTAAAAAATATCTGTCAGTTGTATCGTTCCCTTTTGTATGTTCAACTATTCCCGCATTGTATATGAGGAAAACATATCTGACTTTTGTGAACGTTCTCATTGCAACTTCCTATAATTTCTACTATTATTAAAAATGAAGAAGTTATCATTACATAGTGAAAAGTTCAGTTTCAAGTAGACGGGTATCGTGTTTGTAGGAGGGAAAATAATGAAGTTTGAAAATGTAGGCCTTGAGAGCGTAAAAGCGGATTTAAATCGTTTGGACGAAGTTATGCTTGATCATGGGTTAGTTCGTGAAGGACAATGGGATTATGAAAGAGTAACATACGACCGTAAGTTTATCCTAAAAGAAGGAACTTTCTACCTTCGTGTATTCGGATATGCTGTAGAAGGTGATGTTGGAGCACACAAAGCAACCGTTCAATTAATGACACCACTATTAGGTAAGCATTATTATCCACACGGTGTAGAATACGGTGAAGGTGAAACCTTTCCAAAAGGACTTATCAGCCAATGTGAAAAGCTTCTTAATGAAGTAAAAGTAGAAGTAGAAAAATTCGCTAAATAAAAAAGACGCTTTTTGCGTCTTTTTTATTTTTAACTAAGTTTCACATGAATATAACTTACTTTATACCCAGTCAACAAGTACACTTCCTCTTGAATGGCTGCCTGTAAACTTTCTATTTTTTCGATAATTCCTCTATAATTAATGGCACTTAATCTTAAAATGATTCCAACAACGCTTTCTTTCAGTATCACTTCATACGTTTGACTTTTTGTCGGATGGAATTGTCCTTGGATGCGATCAATGATATTTCCTCTTTTTTTGAGTACGACATAGTTATCGCTTTCAATTATATTAGACTCGACTATTGCTGAAATAATGTTGTGAACGGCTCGATTGCTTTCATTTTGCTCAAACATACTTACCAACATAATCCCTCCTTTTAGGCTCGTCTAATAAACACCTCAGAATATATAACTTCTTATTTTTATTATTTTCATTGGTTATTTTATTAAATGCATACTATAATTTAAGTGTTCCGAAATTAACAAATATTTTTTATTTATGGAAGGAGAACATCTTTTGTTACTAAGCTTTTTTAAGAAACGTTATTTTTTAATTATTCTAGGTGTCTGTATAGCAGCCCTTTTGTTATATCTTATCCTGCCTGTTTCTATCCCTTTGATTACTGCATTTATAACTGCCTTATTTCTCGAACCGCTCGTACGAATGTTACAAAATCGAACCAAACTTAATCAGAAAGTATCTGTCTTAGTTGTATTTTTGGGCTTTTTACTGTTTGTTGGGGTTAGCGGCTACTTCATTGTTACAAAGGTAATCACAGAAGCCATTCAAGTAGTTGAATACGCTCCTCAGCTAATAAATGAAATTAATCGAGCTTGGTTAGATACAGAGGAGAAATTAACCTCAGCAGCAAAGGAATTACCGAAGGAAGTAGTAGATGGAATTAGCAGCCAAATACAAACTTTTCTTAATGGAACGAAAAACGATTTAGTAGCTTACTTAAACATCGATAATGTCCGGTCATTACTTACAAATATTCCTAGCTATCTTGTCAGTTTTTTAGTGTATTTGATCGCTCTATTTCTTTTCCTATTAGATTTACCAAGGTTAAAAATTTCTTTATACAGTCATTTAACAGAGAAAACAGCTGATAAAGTTAATTTTATGACCTCTCGTCTATCCTTTGTTGTAATAGGCTTTGTTAAAGCTCAATTTCTTGTTTCTGTACTCATTTTTTTAGTTACATTAATTGGGCTATTCATTATCACTCCAAAAGTAGCTTTATTAATGGCCACCATCATTTGGATTATTGATTTTATCCCAATCATTGGGTCTATTGTGATCATGGCACCATGGGCTTTATTTCATTTCATTACCGGTGATGTAGTCTTAGGTACAAAACTAGCTATTTTAGCAGTTATTTTGTTAATTATTCGTCGCACGGTCGAACCGAAAGTGATGGGGACACATATTGGCCTCTCACCTTTGTCTACTTTAATCGCGATGTACCTTGGTCTGAAGTTGCTCGGAATACTAGGATTTATTATTGGCCCTTTACTACTAATTGCATTCAATTCGGCAAAAGAAGCCGGAATAATTAAGCTGAATTTTAGAATTTAAAAAAGCGCAGTCTTCATATTAGTGAAGTCTGCGCTTTTTATAAGCATTAAAAGAAATCAGGAAAAAATGGTCGTAATCTTGGAATTTTCCTTTCTAACTTCTTTATATCATCTAAACTTCCTGTAATTTCTCCAAGGTGATACAATTCTTCAGTCGTTTTGTATCCTAACAAAAGCGTAGACAATGTTCCTATGTCCATTTGCAACCCTACCTTAGGTGGATGAGCACAGACACTTCCTTCTTTCTCCTTGAAAGCAGTTATAGACTCATCGCCAAGTAAATACGAACCAATATTCCAACTACAGTATTTATCATTCACATGAATAAATACTTTATCACCAGTTGACTGAAAAGAGTAGGATTTTAGAAACTCTTCTACATTAACAATTCTAGCCATAAAGTATGGGTGGACATCAGTCTTTTGTTTTGGTTGTTTTAGGTAATATGGGAATAAATCATGAGTCGAAGTGGTTACCACTACCTTGTCTACCATGGAGTCATGTTGACAGATAAAATTCCATAGACCAATCGCTGCCTGATGAGTAGCAGTAATGATTTCAATGACTTCCAACTCTTTATTTTTCACTGAATATACGATATAACCTTCGTACTCACCATTGTCATTCACGTACGCAGCCATATGATCCTCGCTGTATACATGGTCGTTCCACCATTCTTGTGTACGAACAAGCATCCCGCTATGAGATGCCGCAAAAGACTCATATACTCTTTTAATTTGTCCTCTTTCATGTTCCGGAATGTCCCTTAAAACTTTGCCTTGATTGGAAGGCAACTTAACCAAATCTTTTTTCTCAATCGTTACCTTTTTGTTATCTGTAAAAAGCTCCCAACCAAATCTACGGTAAAAGTGAACATCAAAAGGGTGAAGAAAGGATATGTATTGCTGTTTCTGATTCATATGTTTTAAGGCGTCAGTAATAAGTTGTTTCACATAGCCGTGCCGACGGTATTCTGGATACGTTGAAACTCCAGCAATGCCCCCCATTTGAAACTTTTTATCGTTTATATAAATAGAAAATGGGATAATGTGTAATTTTGCAACAAGCTTTTGTCCATCTTTAACTGCAAGAATATCGTGTGATTTTAACATTTGTTTTCTCTTAGGTATGTCTTCCTCCTTTACCTTGTATTGAAAAGCATACATTGACAATTTAATGGCTTCTTCATAATCTTTTTCTGTTAACACAACAAATTCCATCATTCCCACCCCTTATCACAACTTCTGTACACTTATTCAAAAAAAAGCGCCACAATTACTTGTAGCGCTTTTATGCTTCATTAGAACCCTAGGATTGCTTTGATAACAGAAGTAGTTTCTCCTCCGTGGTAAAAAACGTATAATAGCAGGTAAACCGCTACTCCTGTA
The DNA here is from genome assembly GCF_036676585.1 of Robertmurraya sp. Classification (NCBI taxonomy): domain Bacteria; kingdom Bacillati; phylum Bacillota; class Bacilli; order Caryophanales; family Bacillaceae; genus Robertmurraya; species Robertmurraya sp. The sequence goes on along the minus strand of NZ_JAKFCQ010000067.1, from coordinate 29,349 downwards.
ATAGCTGTAAAAAACCAAACAATGCTTGTGATTGGTCCAAGTTTTCTATGCTTTTCTAGTTGCTTTTTATAGCCTGTATACAACGAAATGATCCCTAATACTGCTCCAACCGTCGCCAATGTAATATGGAAGATCAAAAAGATTGTATAGTAAATTTTAATATCATCTGGTCCACCAAACGCTGTGTTACCAATAAAAATGGTTCGGCTAGCATAGATGACAAAGAAGATAATAGCGAATATTGCTGCTAAAAACATCGTTTTTTGATGGGCCTCTATTTTACGTTGCTTGATTTGCCACCATCCAATTGCAACAGTTAGACCACTTAGCACAATAAAGGTTGTACTAATTGTAGGTAAAATAGGTAATGTGAACTCCATTTGTTTCTCCTCTTAATAACTTATTTTATTTAGTAGGTTCTGGTTGAAGGCTAGTTTGACTTGTAGGTAATTCATCAATCGTTTGTTCCTTTTTGAACCAAGCAAAGAACACCTGTGCTAAGATTACACCGTACACAACCTCTTGGATTACTTTCATTAACACTCCGCCCGTTTGTTGATCCTCAAGAAGCGACATCGAATTAAACATCTCTGGCCCACTTAAATTTAAAGAAGCTAGTGTCGTTGATGGAACGCATAATTCAAGTGCGCTTGCCCATGCGTTGGGATCAGAAAAAGTAGAATACATTGGTGTATCTGCAAAGATAATTAATGCACATGCTGGAGTTAACAAAATTCCATCAGCAAAAATATAACCTACCTTTTTTAACCCATTTAATGTTTCATACTCTTCTAACTCGTTCACTAGTGGCCACCACATACAAATCGCTAATAAAAATAGTACCGAAGTATAAATGGCGTGCAACCACATATCTGTTTTTACAATATCAAAAATATTAGGAACGTGGTAAAAAGAGAAGACTCCATTAAAAAGAATAAGTGCAATTAGTGGTTTTGTGAAAAATGCAAACGATGGTTTAATGATTGGTCTAGATAGTACAGATCTCCAAATCCATGAAGGAATTCCATAAATAAATAGAATAGGAATCACTAAATAAAGAATTGCCATTTGGATCATATGAACGTAAAACATTATATGTCCTAGCAAATCAATGGGAGATCCCTTTACCACATACAAGAGAATCATAGCTGAAGCAAAGCTGATCCATTGTTTTCTCGTTAATGCTTCAGATTGTTGAAAAAGAGTTCGGTACTTCGTAGTAACGAGAAAATAGCTAGCTAAAATCACTAGTAAAAGAATAAGGAAAAATGGACTCCATAATGCCCTAAAACCAAATATATCAAGCGCCAATGACGATCACCTCGTTATTTTTAAGTCAGTTATATTATACCTGATTTGTAATGAATACTACAATGAATGAGGTTTTCCTTTATTTAGTGCAAAAAGAAAATCGGCTCAGGAGGCCGATTTTCTTTTACTCAATTACCACCAAATAATGGTCATAAAAGCTAATATTGTTATTAACCCAACTAATAAACCTGAATATAGGAAAAGCGCTGGCGCTTCATGTCCCTTATGACTCATATGCATGAAGTAATATAATTGAAAGACTACTTGCACGACAGCTAGCAAAAGAATGAAAGGAACGATAAACCATGCCGAAAAATCACCATAGCCTACAGCAATAAATGCTACAAAAGTCAAAAAGATCATCATAGAAAATGATACGATTTGATAGCGCATTTCCTCTGCACTTTTCTTTTTACGATATTCAATGTCTACTCTAGGGTTACCTGAATGTGTTTGTTCACTTGCCATCAGTTTATCCCACCATTCCCATTAAATATACTACCGTGAAGATAAATACCCACACCACGTCAATAAAGTGCCAGTAAAGACTTGCAACATAAAACTTTGGAGCATTGTACAAATCTAACCCACGCTTTGCATTTCTTACCATTAACGTGACGATCCATAGAAGACCGAAAGCAACGTGACCTCCGTGGAATCCAACAAGTGTATAAAAAGCAGATCCAAATGCACTACTTGTAAATGTATGATGAAACTCATGTACATAGTGATTGAACTCGTAAATTTCAAGAAGCAAGAACGCAAGTCCTAGCAGCACTGTTAAACCTAACCATAGCTGCATCTTTTTGAAATTGAAATTTTTCATATGGTACATTGCATATACACTTGTTAACGAACTAGTTAAAAGTAACATCGTTGCCACAAATACAAGTGGCAATTCGAAAAGATCCTTTGCTAGTGCGTGTTCAGCATTCGGAACCTTATCCTTTAATGCTAAGTAAGTTGCAAAAAGTGATGCAAAGAGAACCGTCTCTCCACCCAGAAATAACCAAAAGCCTAAAAATTTATTTTTTCCTTCAAGGGTTTGCTTTTCAGGTGCGGCAGGCCATGTTTCAGCAGTAAACTTATCTTCTACATGCATTATGCCTTCCCCCCCTTATCATCATCGTTTAATAGATCTTCCTTGTGAATATGGAAGCCATGATCATCCTTAACAGAACGTACGAACATTGATAATAGCGTAATGCCCATACCTGCGATAAGAACCATTACACCCCAATTATAATCTTCACGGTAAAGTGCACCAAATGCGGCCACAAATAATCCAAGTGAAATCATAAATGGGTTAAATGAATTGTTTGGCATATGGATGTCACCAAGCGGCTCAGCCGGTGTCATACCATTTTTGCCTTCCATTTTTTCAATCCAAAGTGGATCTAATCCACGAACAAGCGGAAGCTGTTTAAAGTTGTAGAAAGGTGGCGGTGACGGAATTGCCCACTCAAGTGTACGTCCATCTTCCCAAGGATCATTTCCAACCTTTTGATTTTTCACGCTTGTTATCACAATGTTAATTAACAGAATTAATGTAGCAATCGCCATAAAGAATGCACCAATCGTACTAATTAAGTTCCCAGCATCCAAGCCTTGGTTAGGTAAGAATGTGAAAATACGTCTTGGCATCCCCATTAATCCTAGGAAATGCTGGATAAAGAATGTTAAGTGGAATCCAATTAAGAATAACCAGAACGTGATTTTTCCTAATGTTTCGTTTAACATTGTTCCGAACATTTTTGGCCAATAGAAATGTGTCGCTGCTAAAAGACCAAATACAACTCCACCAACGATAACATAGTGGAAATGGGCAACTACGAAATAGGAATCATGGTATTGATAATCAGCTGCAGCTGAAGCAAGCATAACCCCTGTTACACCACCACCTACGAAAGATGGAATAAATGCAACGGCATAAAGCATAGGTGTTGTGAACTTGATGCTTCCTCCCCACATCGTGAAGAGCCAGTTAAAGATTTTAATACCAGTAGGAACAGCAATTGCCATCGTTGCAACAGCAAAGATTGCATTAGCAATTGGGCCTAATCCAGTTGTAAACATATGGTGAGCCCAAACCATGAATCCTAAGAATCCAATAAGAACGGTAGCAAACACCATAGATGAGTATCCAAACAGACGTTTTCTCGAAAAAGTAGCAAAAATTTCCGAGAAAATACCGAAAGCCGGTAAGACTAAAATATAAACCTCTGGGTGTCCGAAGATCCAGAATAAATGCTCCCAAATGACAGTATTTCCACCATTTGCAACATCAAAGAAGTTTGAACCGAACATACGGTCAAAAATCATCAAGAATAGTCCCACTGTAAGTGGAGGAAATGCAAATAAAATAAGTGCTGATGCCACGAATGTAGACCATGTAAACAATGGCATTCTCATGTAAGTCATCCCAGGAGCACGCATATTGATAATCGTTACTAGGAAGTTAATCCCCCCCATTAACGTACCCGCACCAGAAATCTGTAATCCTAGTGCATAGAAATCAATTCCGTGTCCTTCCGATGCCATCGATAGAGATGCATATGAAGTCCAACCAGCATCTGGCGCTCCTCCTAAAAACCAAGATAGGTTTAAGAAAATACCACCAAAAAAGAATAACCAAAATCCAAGTGCATTTACAAATGGAAACGCAACGTCACGTGCTCCGATTTGTAATGGCATTATGGCATTCATAAAACCAAATAACAGAGGCATGGCTGCTAAGAAAATCATTGTTGTTCCATGCATCGTTAGAATTTCGTTATATAATCCAGCGCTTACAAAATCATTGTTTGGTACTGCAAGCTGGATACGAATAAACATTGCTTCTAGACCACCTAAAACAAAGAATAGTCCACCTGCAATTAAGTAAAGGATAGCGATCTTTTTATGGTCTACTGTAGTTAAGTAATCCCATACAGTCGCTCCGAACCCCTTTTTCTGAGCATAGGTACTCACAATTCTACCTCCCTTTTAACAAAGTCCCCTATTAATCCTGTACCTTTAAGTTCATTAAGTATTCTGCTACAGCATCTAATTCTTCTGGAGTTAATTTGTTGTATGCATTTGTCATTTTGTTCCCTGGCTTATACGCTTCAGGATCAGAAATCCAGTTTTTAAGTTCTTCTTCTGTATGGTCTAATACACCTGCAATACGAGATCTTTCACCAAAGTTCGTTAAATTTGGTCCAAGACGAGCAGCTTCTGGAGCACCAGTAGCTGGTGTTACAGCATGACATCCAATACAGCTGTTATTAAAGACTTCTTGACCTTGTTGAGCTAGAGGCGTTTCAGCCGTTTCAGGTTCTTTGACAGATTGCATATCGGCAACCCACTTGTCAAACTCATCTGGTGAAATCGCTTTAACTTTAAAGTCCATTAGAGCGTGAGAAGGTCCGCAAAGCTCCGCACATTTCCCGTAAAATAAATCTCCAGCTTCGTTTGCTTTTTGTTCATCGAATTGCAAATAAAATCTGTTCACGTTGTCAGTGTTTGTATCCATTTTCCCACCAACAGCAGGAATCCAGAAAGAGTGCTTTACATCAGATGCCTTTAAGTTAAAGTACACCTTTTGTCCTGTAGGAACAACTAGGTCCTGACTCGTAATAATTTCTTCGTTTGGATACTCGAATTCCCACCAATAAAGGTTAGCACGGACATTAATTACTAGTGCATCCGTTTTACCCTCTTCATTTTTCTTATCCATCTCTGATACATCCGCAAACTTAAATGTAGAAGCTACTGTTGGAACAGCAAGAATAAGAAGTAGAATAATTGGGATAACAGTCCAAATGATTTCTAGCTTATGACTACCTTCCACCTGTTTTGGAATGCTATTATCCCTGCGGCGGAATTTTACAACCACGATCGCGAAGATCAAGGTTACGACGATAATTACCCCTACCATTATCGCCACGGATAACATCATTAAATCAAATTGCTCTTTAGCAACCTCACCGGCTGGCTGTAACGTTGACAAGAACGGTTCACCACATCCGGAAAGCAGTAGCGTTATGATTGCAAACATTGAAATCATTCGCCATTTCGCAAGCCTTTTCATAGCTTAATCAAACCCCTCTTTCGTAAAATATTTCTTCCCTGAAATGTTTGATCAGTAAAAAAATTTATAGACAACCTCTCCCTCAGACAGGAGGGAAAGGTTTTTCTAACAAACATATTTTATATTAGTGTGACAATTACCATAGCTACAAAAAGAATAGTTAGATATTGTAGTGAATAGACAAACATGATCTTTGCCCATTTCATATCGTCCTTTTTCTTATAGCCATATAAACCAGTAACTAACCATCCAACATTTAATGCTGACGCTAAAATTAGGAATGGTATCCCTAAGCTAGTCAGTAAGAATGGAAGCGGCAACAACGCAACAATCCATAAAATGATATGCTTTTTTGTTGTTTCAAATCCTTTTACAACTGGTAACATAGGAATGCTAGCAGCTCTGTATTCTTCAACCCTTCTCATCGCTAATGCATAAAAATGAGGTGGTTGCCATGCAAACATAATTAAGAATAAACTCCATGCCATGATACTCAAATCCCCATCAACCGCTGACCAACCAATCAGTGGTGGTACGGCACCCGATATACTTCCTATGATGGTATTTGAAACAAGTTGGCGCTTAGACCACATCGTATAAAGTACAACATAGCTAAACACTCCTACAAGTCCGATAACAACAGCTGTTATTGTTGTTAACGCAAGAAAAATAGTACCTATTGTAATAAGGGTTAACCCCATTATAATTACTTTTCGTGGCTGAATGTTTCCCGTTACTGTTGGTCTATCCTTTGTGCGTTCCATTAGAGGATCAATATCTCTATCAATGTAGTTATTTATGGCACAGGATCCTGCTATAATGAGCGAAGATCCAATTAACGTATAAAAAACAATGTCTAGATTTGATAAGAAGCTTTTCTCTCCAAAGTGAAGCGCTAACCAAAGTCCAGTAAAGGTAGTAATTAAGTTGGAGTTTACGATACCAATTTTAATCAAAGCAAGAAAATCCTTCCATGCATTTGTCTTTGGTATCTCAATGCCGTTATCATCACCGTTTATCGTTGCTTCACTTATTGATCTTGAACCCGCCATTTCCTCTCCTCCTTTCCCTGTACACAAATCAGGTCTCACGACACTACAATAACTATAGTACATTATTAGCTCTAATGCTATATTGTAATGAAAAACGGCTATCACCGATTTTAGTCAATATTCTGCCAATAGTTTTCATTATCTTAATAGTGGAAATAATGTTAAATATTTGTGTAGAAAAATAACATTTCCTCAATCTATTAAATCATACTTCGCTCCATTTTTGTGAACTTTTTTTGAATTATTTTTGAATTATTTGTGTCCTGATTTGTTTTGTAAAACAGACCATTTATTTTGTTAAAATAACATTTTCACAGTTGATTGATTGTATAATTCCTTTAAAACAAACTCCAATATGTATCCTTACCATTCCTATAATTATATTTTAAAAACAACCTATTAGTTTCCAATTCGCTCATAGTGTTAAATGCATAATATATATTGTAAAAACTCGGTAGATTGTGTAGTATCAAAAATGCAGTATTTCTCATATTAACTTCTATTTTTTTTCCTACTAATTCGTTATGATAAAGATATATTAAAATGTGGTTATTATTATACTGTTCATTATACATGTCAATAGAAACTTATGACAAATTTGTGAACTTGGATGAGAAGGTGATTTTTTTGAACAGAGCCTTGAAATGGTTTTCTGTCCTTACAACGATTGGTATGTTATTTATTCTATTAGGAGGAGCTCTTGTTACAAAAACAGAGTCTGGAATGGGTTGTGGTCGTTCTTGGCCTTTATGTAATGGTCAACTTATTCCAACTGACATATCACTTGAGTTAATTATTGAACTTGCTCACCGTGTTGTTTCTGGCGTTGTCGGCTTAATGGTATTGGTATTATCCATATGGTCTTGGAAAACGATTGGTCATATCCGTGAGACGAAATTTTTATCGGCATTATCATTTTTCTTCCTCGTATTACAAGGATTAATCGGTGCTGCCGCTGTTGTTTGGGGCCAGTCAGATTTTGTACTAGCTTTACATTTTGGTATCTCTTTGATTTCATTCGCTGCTGTCTTACTTTTAACACTACTTATTTTTGAGATAGACAAGCGTTTTGAAGCTCATAAATTAATCATTGATTCACGTTTGCGAAAGCATATTATCGGAGTTAGCGTATACAGTTATGTAGTCGTTTACACTGGCGCTCTAGTAAGGCATGTGAATGCTAGCCTAGTATGTAGAGACTGGCCATTTTGTTTGAATAACGCAATAGGCTTACCCACAAACTTTTATGAATGGGTACAGATGGGGCACAGATTTGCAGCTGGGTTAATTTTTCTTTGGATTGGATATATTACTCTATTAGCTTATAAGCATTACAAACATGAAAAGGTTATTGTTTGGGGTTGGACGATAGCATTTATTCTTGTATCACTCCAAGTAATGACTGGTGCCTTAATCGTTTTTACTCAACTTAACTTAACGGTCGCCTTAGCTCACGCATTTTTTATCTCTTGCTTATTCGGAGTATTAAGCTACTTTATCCTCCTCGTTACTCGAAGTAAAAAGAATCAGATTGCTCTTAACAAGAAAAATAATCATTCAATATAAAAAAGGTGTTGCACTTATGTGCAACACCTTTTTTCTGTTTATTTCTGTAACTCGATAAGTAGGTCACCTGTTTGAATTGCTTCTCCATTGGATACATAAATGTCTTTAACAAAGCCTGAGAACGGAGCTTGAACCGTCGTTTCCATTTTCATAGCTTCTGTAATCATTAAGTGATCACCTTTTTCGACCTTTTCGTCTTTAGAGACTAACACTTTAATTACTGTCCCTGGCATTGAAGCACCAATATGAGTTTCTTTCTTCGGATCAGCTTTAATCTTAGTGGCTACAGTGGACTTAATACTTTCGTCCTTAATAACAACCTCTCTCGGCTGTCCATTTAACTCAAAGTAAACGATACGAGTACCATCAGCTTGAGGCTGACCAATAGAGATAAGCTTCACGATTAGTGTTTTACCTGTTTCAATTTCAACTTCTATTTCCTCTCCTAGTCTCATCCCGTATAGGAAAGTAGGTGTATCTAACACTGAAATATCGCCAAACTGCTCAACCATAGACGTATAGTCTTTAAATACCTTTGGATATAATGCATAAGCAATGGCATCAAAGCTCGTTACAGGTCTTCCTAATTCTTTGAATAACTTTTCTTTTAAAGCTGTAAAATCCACATCCTCTAACAGTTCTCCAGGTCTTACCGTGATTGGCTCGCGACCTTTTAGGATCACTTTTTGAAGTTCTTCCGGGAAACCTCCAACAGGCTGTCCTAAGTATCCTTCAAATAATTCTACAACCGAATTAGGGAAATCGAGACTATCTCCTTTAGAAAGGACATCCTCTTCTGTTAGGTCGTTTTGAACCATATACAACGCCATATCACCTACGACTTTTGAAGACGGAGTAACTTTAACGATATCACCAAACATATGGTTTACTCGCGCATACATTTCCTTCACATCTTCCCACTGGTCAGCAAGGCCAACTGCCTTAGCTTGTTGTTGAAGATTGCTATATTGACCACCTGGCATTTCGTGCTGATACACTTCTGTATGAGGTGACATCATTCCACTTTCGAAATCGTGGTAAAACTTTCTCACATCTTCCCAATAGTAAGAAAGCTGTTCTAACGCTTTAATATCTACCTTCGGCTTACGATCATTGCCTTCAAGTGCATAGTACAATGTATTTGCACTTGGCTGTGATGTTAATCCTGCCATTGTACTTAATGCTGTATCTACAATATCTACACCAGCCTCAATGGCTTTTGCATACGTAAATATTCCATTTCCACTTGTGTCATGAGTGTGTAGGTGAATCGGAATATCAATGGTTTCTTTTAATTCAGAAATTAATTGATATGCAGCTTCTGGCTTTAATAACCCTGCCATATCCTTAATAGCTAAAATATGTGCCCCTTGGTTTTGGAGTTCTTTAGCCAAATCCTTATAGTAGTTTAAGTTATACTTCGGTCTTGATGTATCAAGGATATCTCCTGTATAACAAATGGCTGCTTCAGCTATTTTCCCCGTATCTCTTACGGCTTGAATAGCTACTTCCATTCCTTTAACCCAGTTCAGACTATCAAAAATACGGAATACGTCGATACCTGCATAAGCAGATTTCTCCACAAACTCACGAATCACATTATCTGGATAATTTTTATAACCAACAGCATTTGATGCTCTTAGTAGCATTTGGAATAATACATTTGGAATCTGCTTTCTTAAAGTTAAAAGTCTATCCCATGGATCTTCCTTTAAGAAATTGTACGCAACATCAAACGTTGCTCCACCCCACATCTCCAAAGAAAACATATCAGGTAGTAATAACGATGTCGGCTCTGCGATATGCTTTAAATCTGTCGTACGAACACGAGTAGCGAGTAACGATTGATGAGCATCTCTGAACGTAGTGTCTGTTAAAAGGACTTCTGGCTGTTCCTTTATCCACTTTACTAGACCTTCTGCCCCTCTTTCGTCAAGAATTTGCTTTGTTCCACTTTGAACACTTAATGAATCTGTTACTGGAATTCTTGGCTTATCAAAAACAGGCTTTTTCTTTTTCTCAATTCCTGGGAAACCGTTAATTGTTACATTCCCAATATAAGAGAGCATTTTTGTACCTCTGTCTTTACGGACTGGGAACATAAATAACTCAGGTGAAGAATCAATAAAGGATGTATCGTAATTTCCACTGCGGAAATCTTTATGCTTTACAACATTCTCCAAGAACGGAATATTCGTTTTAATTCCACGGATACGGAACTCTTGTAGATTTCTTACCATTTTGGCACAAGCTTGCTCATACGTTAAAGCATGGGTAGATAGCTTAACAAGCAAGGAATCATAGTATGGAGTAATAATTGCTCCTTGGAAACCGTTACCTGCATCCAATCTTACTCCAAAACCACCACCTGAACGGTACGTCATTAATCTTCCTGTATCAGGCATGAAATTGTTCAACGGATCTTCCGTTGTGACACGAGATTGAATCGCATATCCCATAATACGAATATCTTCTTGTTTTGGAATACCTACCGTTTCATCATGCAGCTCATGTCCTTCTGCAACCAAGATTTGTGTTTGAACAATATCAACACCAGTGATCATCTCAGTAATAGTATGCTCAACCTGTACGCGCGGGTTTACTTCAATAAAGTAGAATTCGTCTCCTGAAACAAGGAATTCTACTGTTCCAGCATTTAGATAATCTACATTTTTCATTAAATCAACAGCTGCTAAACAGATTCTATCTCTAAGATCTTCTGAAATAGAGATACATGGTGCAACCTCTACTACCTTTTGATGACGACGTTGTACCGAGCAATCTCTTTCAAATAGATGGACAATATTACCAAACTCATCCCCAATAATTTGAACCTCGATATGCTTTGGCTTTTCAATATACTTTTCAACGTATACCTCATCGTTTCCAAACGCTGCTTTCGCTTCAGATTTTGCTCTCTCGTAGGCTTCCTTAACTTCTTCTAAGTGCCTGACGATACGCATACCTCTTCCACCACCACCGAGCGATGCTTTAATGATGATCGGATAGTGATATTCTTTCCCAAAAGCAATAACTTCTTCTAAGCTATTTACAGGACCATCGCTACCAGGAATGACTGGAATCTTTGCAGCTTGTGCTTGTGTTCTAGCTTTTACTTTGTCACCAAACATGTCAAGATGCTTTGATTTTGGACCAATAAAGATGATCCCTTCTTCTTCACATCGTCTTGCAAAATGAATGTTTTCTGAAAGAAATCCATAACCTGGGTGAATAGCATCCACATCACTGTGTTTAGCAATGTTAATAATTCCTTCGATATCTAAATAAGCATCAATCGGTTTTTTACCTTCTCCGACGATATATGCTTCATCTGCTTTATAACGATGATATGCACCGGAATCTTCTTTTGAATATATAGCAACTGTTCGTATATTAAGCTCTGTACAAGCTCTAAACACACGTATAGCTATTTCTCCTCGGTTTGCAACTAACACCTTATTAATCTTTCTTTGCAAGTAAAACACCCCATTCTGTATATTTATACTATATTGTATTTATAAAAAGCGCTTGGTCAAGTAACCAAGAGCGCTTATTTTTTTATTTGAACGCCTTCAAAACGGTTATTAGGATGAATCGTTTCTACTTTCTTATCATTCGTTTCCTTAAACTTTTTCTCATAATTAACGAACATAGAAACATTCACTAAGATGCCCATAGCAATGGAGAGTTGCAGAATAGATGAGCCTCCATAACTAATAAACGGCAATGGAACTCCTGTTAACGGAATGACTCCCGAAACACCTGCTAAGTTTACAAATGATTGTATACCTACCATCCCCGAGATACCGATTGCTAGCAAACTACCAAAAGCATCCTTTCCTTTTAAACCAATAAAGATTCCTTTTAGGACGATAAAACCTAAGCCGAATAATACAAATGCAACTCCAAATATTCCAAGTTCCTCGGATATTACAGCCATTATAAAATCCGTATGAGGCTCAGGTAAATACCCTAATTTTTGCACACTTTGTCCCAATCCTAAACCTTTAATGCCACCAGCACCTAAAGCCAGGAACGAATTAACCATATGATAGCCTTCCTTTTGGGCTATCTCTTCAGCAAAAGGATTGATAAATGCTTCAAACCTTCCGACACGTACGGAGGAAAATATTTTATCTTTAAATAAAATAAGCAGTGGGATAGATGGAATCGCACCCAACATAACTAATTTGCCTATATTTTTTAAATTCATTCCTGAGGAAAGGATGATCACACCTGAAATAGCTACTATTAGAGCTGCTGTTCCAAAGTCAGGCTGAAGTGCAATTAAAAAACAAACAATGATGATAAAAGCAAGAGGTGGCAGTACACCATGATTAAACTGATTGATATATGATTGTTTCTTTGCATACACTGCTGATAAGTAAACAATAGCACTTACCTTTACAAATTCAGAGGGTTGTAGGCTTAGTGGACCTATCTTATACCAACTCTGAGCATTTCCCGCGGAATGACCGAATGGAAATATGAAAATAAGTAATGCAAAAGAAAATAACACAACTGGAATTAAAAAGCGATTGCTAAGCATAATTTTGTAAGGAAATACAGAAAAGAAAAGAAATAAAACAGCGCCAACAATTAAAAATAGTTTTTGACGATCATAAAAATGATCACTTTCATATCCATACCTTTGAATAGCTGTAACCATACTTGAGCTATATATCATAACTAGTCCAAATATCGATAACAATACCACAACTAGGATTAACGAATAATCATATGATTTTAATATTTTTTTAAACATGTAACCCTCTTCCCCATCTTCTAAGTCGTAATATGTATTATATTATAACATTGAATTTCATGCATTTGATGTGAAGAAAAGTACAACTGAAAATTATTATCTTAATAATATCAAATTTTCAGAAAAAATACCTTATAAAAAAACTCAAACAGTCTCTCTCGAGAAAGTTTGAGCTTTCGAAAGTACGTTATTTTCTTTGCGATGCTTCATGAAGGGCTGATAGTTCTCTTTCTAATTCTCCTAAAATCGCCTTACCTTCTTTTTCTTCAATCAATCCAAGGCGAACAGCAAAATCTATTTCACGAGATAGACCAAACATTTGAGTATCCAAAACCTCTTCATATAACGGACACTGAGGCATCGTTAAGTTATCCATTTGTACTTTAATTAACTTTAGAATTTTATCAGCGTCAGCCTTTAATAAGGCATTTGCTCTTTCTTTATGATCTAATACCATGTCAGACGCCAACTTAGTCCCCCCGTTTCCGAGCGTTTATCCTATCTATAAATTTTATACGTTTAAGAGGAAAATTGCAAGGATAATCAGGAGAACCCGTAGAAAGATTCAGGAAATTTTGAATATCCTCCAAAAATGACTTTTATTCTCTTTAAGTCTATACTAAAGATACAAAGGGGGAACTGTTATGGAAAATATTATACCAATCCAAGGGAAAGTAAATTTTACAATCACCTTAGACCCTGGAGTATGGATCTTTGACGATCGTCGAGTAGATTTAACTACCTATTTTGAAGAAAGTCAAGAAGAAGTAGATGATTTAGAAGAATATAAAAAAAGCATGTCCAAGCATTGGGACCGTGAAATAATGGAGGGAGCTGTTTTTCCTCCCACTTTAAAGACGGAGAAAAAATATGAAAAAGAAAAAGTGCTGACGGGGACATTTGGGATGCCGCTGAAGCCATTTTTAAAAAATGCAGAGATTACAGATGATGCAAAAAACTTAACACTCGTGACCACAGATGGCGAGGTATCTATGCCACTAGAAGTAGGACAAGAATTAATTTTGGGTTTTTCAAAAGATGGTAAGCCATTAACAGAAGATGGACCCGTGTATGCCTTTTACGGAGATGGCTCTAATAAGCATCAGCCAATTAAAAATATCCGTGCGGTAGCTATCGAATAAAAGAAGGGCCTACCTTCTTTTATTCGATAGCTTGTTAATGCTTGTGCCATCTAAGGGTAAAAAAAATCACTTTACTTATAAAAGATCAGCTGCTAATTGTGCAAGACCAGATCTCTCTCCCTTAAATAACTTCACATGGCCGGATATCGATTGGTCCTTAAACCTTTCGACTACATATGTAAGGCCATTGTTATATGCATCAAGATACGGATGGTCAATTTGCTCAGGGTCACCCATCAGCACGATTTTACTTTTTTCTCCAACTCTCGTAAGAATGGTCTTTACTTCATGTTTTGTTAAATTTTGAGCTTCATCAATAATTATGAACTGTTCAGGTATACTTCTTCCCCTTATATAAGTAAGAGCCTCTACTTCAATCGAACCCATGCCCGCCAGGATCGCATCAAGCTCCCCAGGCTTTTTCACATTAAATAGATATTCTAAATTGTCATAGATTGGCTGCATCCAGGGCCGTAGCTTTTCTTCCTTTTCACCAGGTAAAAATCCAAGATCCTTCCCTACAGGAACAATCGGTCTTGCCACTAATAACTTCTTATATTCCCCGAAATCTTCCGTTTGCATTAATCCCGCAGCAAGAGCCAGAAGAGTCTTCCCTGTTCCCGCCTTACCGATTAAAGTCACAAGCGGAAGGTCTTTTCTTAAAAGCAACTCAATTGCCATAGTCTGCTGAACATTTCTTGAGCGAATTCCCCATATATGATCGTGATCGAACACTAGCTTTTTAATCTTTTGTCTCTTTGAATCGACCATACCAAGTGCGGATTGAGAAGATCCCATTGCATCCTTAAGTACCAAGAACTGATTTGGATAAAAAGAATACGTAGAAAATAATGATATTGGAATTTCTCCCTTTTCGTAAAACTGATTTAAAACATCAACAGCTACAAATAACTCTGCATAACCAGTATAAATGGCATCATTTTCTATGACTCGATCACTTAAAAAATCTTCTGAATTCAAACCGATTGCATCAGCCTTCACTCGTACTAATGCATCTTTACTGACCAAGATCACTAAGCGGCCGTTTTCTTTTGTTTCCTCTTCTAAAGATAGATTTTTGGCTACAGCAAGTATTCTGTTATCATTTGTTTTCTCAACAAAAATATCTTGGAGCTGATGAAAGGATCGATGATTTAACTCAATTCTCATCACTCCACCATTTTCAAGTGGAATTTTTTCATGTAATTTTCCAGTTTGTCTTAAATTATCAATGAGCCTTGATACTTGTCTTGCATTTCTTCCGATTTCATCCATATACCTTTTTTTCGAATCGACTTCCTCTAGTACTACGGCTGGTATTACCACCTCATTGTCCTCAAAGGAAAAGATGGAATATGGGTCTTGTAACAAGACATTGGTATCTAATACGTAAATTTTACTCAAACTGATGCCTCCTGCTCCTCTTAATTCTATAGTAATTTGAATTAACCACATGTCCTTGCCAAAATTTCTGCTTAAGAAAAGAGCTTTGGTAAACTATATGTTTTCTTGTATAAAGATAGAAGAATTTTTGCACAATAAACGGTAACCAAACATTATTCGGAGGTGGCCTTTATGAAGAAAACCCTTGCTATACTGGCATGCTGCTTGTTTCTTTCCGCGTGCGGAAGTCAGGATAATACGACATCTAAAGCAAACCAGAACGAAGAAGCACGTACCATAAATGTCAAAAATAGTACCATACCTAATATTGACCGTGAAACTGGCCAAGAGGTTTCAAAACACCTGGTTGATCTTGCGACTTCCATTCCAAGTGTGAATGATGCGACCGCTGTTGTTTTAGGAAGGTATGCAATTGTTGGTATTGATGTGAATGAAGACATTGACAGATCTCAAGTAGGATCGATTAAATATACTGTTGCAGAAAGTTTGAAAAATGATCCACATGGTGCAAGAGCTGTGGTTATCGCCGATCCAGATATGACCGCGCGATTAAGAGAAATTCAAGAAGACATACAAAGTGGCGAGCCTATTCAAGGCATTGTAAATGAATTAGCTGATATATCCGGTCGTTTAATGCCAGAGGTTCCTGCAGATATTATCGATCCAAATGCAAATAAAGCAACCGAGGAATCAAAAAACAAGCTGAATGAAGGAGAAACAAAAGAGTTAGATAAAGCACAAGAAAAACAATCACAAGGCCATAAGGATTAAAATATAACAAAAGCTTAGCCCAAGGCTAAGCTTTTCTCATTGCATCCATTACTTGATTATCAAGACGTGTTGCTGCCGCTTTATCATAGGTTTTATCGTATTCTGGCTCAACAGTTATTTTTGAACCATAGAACATAACGTCACGCACTTCTTTAATGGAAATTTCTATTAAAGCAAGTTTTAGTGGTACATCATTTATTTTTTCCATCTTAACACTTGCTTCACCACTAATTGAATAGGTTGATTCATTCACAATTATGTTTACAACGACCTGATTGTTTTTTTGAATGTTTTGCACAATTCTCGAGCGATTATCAACAGCAAAATAGATTTTTTCATCTGTCTTTGCTAAAATCCAAGAGATGGCACTTACATTCGGACCCCCTGTTTCAAAGTCTACTGTTGAAAGCGTTACAAAACGCTCTTTTTGCAAGGCATCAAACAGCGGCTGTATTAATTTTTGTTCAACTTGGTTAGGCATACCATTCCCTCCTTATATTTCTATCTTATAACTACTTAATGGTAGTTTCAACCTTGAAACCTATTTTGTACTGCTGGTCCTATCCATATAGAAAATTTTACTATACAATACAGAAAGAAGATAAATTTTGAGGTGTACGATTATGAGAGTAAAATGTGTAATTTGCGATAAGATTGAATCTTTGCCAGGTGACTCCTTTCAAGCGAAACGACTTCGAAATCGTCCGATACATACATTCATGTGTAAAGAATGTGAAGAAAGAATTGCTACTCGCACAAAAGAAAGAATTGCAACCGGAAACTTTAGGCTTTATAAGCCAAGAGATGAAGAAGATGACTGGTAAACGAAAAGCGGAAGCGCCTTGTCCAGACCCGACAGGCATAAGACGAATCACGCAGGAAGGCCCGCCTTCTGGAGAGATTTGGCTTTTGACCCCGAGGGTCTAGGCGCTGCAGCTGGACACCACGAAAAAAAATCCGCCCCGTTTTTAATAACGGAGCGGATTTTTTATTCTGGATAATTTGCGTATCTTTCTGGTGACTCATTGATCTGGTTTAACATGACCTCAATGAGCTCTCTTGGGAAGCGGTTTGACTTTCTTTCCCCATCTAAATCGTAATGAACATAATACATAACTGCATCAGTGGTAACCTCAATATTTTGTATACCTTGATCTTCAACAAGCATATCATAAAACATTTTCTCTGTATCCACTGCAGCAGTATCATCCGGACGTTCATCAACTACGACTTTAATCGTTAGCCAGTTATAGAGTGTATCTTGTAATGATTTCATATGATTACTCCTCTACATCCACTTGAGTATGCTTTTTCTCTTGATGAAGGCGGATTTTATATATGATGAGAATGAGCGCTGCTACAGCTAATCCCTCTACAATTGGAAGGCCGTAGGAGAAAATCAACAAAACAAAGCAGCCCAAAACTAAACAAGTGTAAATGACAACATTTTTTAAAATGGACAGCTTCTTTGCAAAACCTAATTTGTAAACAATTACTGTCAAAATAATTAATGTTACAAACTGAAGCCATGTACCCGTTTTTACATCAGTTAGTTCGATAAAAAATCTAAGACTAGGTGAAAACCCTTGTAGTTCTTCCACGCTACCCCTCTCCTTTAATAGCTTAGCTCATTTCCGCCATTTTTTTCTTTTTAGCGATTCTTTCTCTCTCGTTCTTATCAAGAATCTTTTTGCGGAGACGAATTGATTCAGGAGTTACTTCACAATACTCGTCTTCATTTAGGTATTCAAGTGATTCCTCAAGTGTCATAATTCTTGGCTTTTTCATTGTTGTTGTTTGGTCTTTATTAGCAGAACGAATATTTGTCGCTTGCTTTACCTTCGTGATATTAACCGTAATGTCATTTTCACGAGTATGCTCGCCAACAATCATTCCTTCATAAATTTCAGTACCTGGCTCAACAAAAATTGTTCCACGGTCTTCAACACCCATAATACCGTAAGAAGAAGCTTTACCTGATTCCATTGAAACAAGTACCCCTTGGCGTCTTCCACCGACTTGACCTTGTGCCATCGGTTGATAGCTGTCAAAGCTGTGATTGATAATACCGTAACCACGAGTTAATGTTAAGAATTCAGTTGTATAACCGATTAATCCTCTAGCAGGAACCATGAATATTAAACGCACTTGTCCACTACCATTATTAATCATATCAACCATTTCACCTTTACGAGCACCCATTGATTCCATAATCGCACCAGTATGCTCCTCAGGAACGTCAATTTGAACACGTTCTACAGGCTCACAACGGACTCCATCAATGTCTCTTACGATAACCTCAGGCTTTGATACTTGAAGCTCATAGCCTTCACGACGCATGTTCTCGATAAGAATAGAAAGGTGAAGTTCCCCACGTCCAGAAACAACCCATGCATCAGGTGAATCTGTGTTGTCTACACGTAAGCTCACGTCAGTTTGAAGTTGAGCACGAAGTCTTTCTTCAATTTTACGAGCAGTTACGAATTTCCCTTCTTTTCCAGCAAATGGACTATTATTAACAAGGAAAGTCATTTGAAGTGTTGGCTCGTCAATTCGTAACACAGGAAGTGGCTCTTGGTGCTCTACTGGACATACCGTTTCCCCAACGTTAATATCTTCCATACCTGAAACAGCGATCAGGTCTCCTGCGAAAGCTTCTTGGATTTCCTGACGCTTTAGGCCGAAGAAACCAAAGATTTTTGTTACGCGGAATTGCTTTACTGAACCATCAAGCTTCATAAGGGCTACCTGTTGTCCAACTTTCATCGTCCCACGGAACACACGGCCGATACCAATTCTTCCAACATAGTCATTATAATCTAATAGTGCTACCTGGAATTGAAGAGGTTCCTCACGGTTGTCAACTGGAGCAGGAATATTCTCAACAATTGCCTCATATAAAGATTCCATGTTCTCATCTTGCTTATCAGGAGTCACACTTGCTGTTCCATTAATTGCTGAAGCGTAAATAACAGGGAATTCTAATTGTTCTTCTGAAGCTTCTAATTCAATAAATAAATCAATTACTTCGTCAATAACTTCAGCTGGTCGAGCGAAATCACGGTCAATCTTATTAACAACTACAATTGGTGTAAGATTTTGCTCTAATGCTTTTTTCAATACAAAACGTGTTTGTGGCATACAGCCTTCGTAAGCATCTACGACAAGTAGTACACCATCAACCATTTTCATGATACGTTCTACTTCTCCACCAAAGTCAGCATGTCCTGGTGTATCAAGGATATTGATTCGAGTATCTTTATATTGGATTGCTGTATTTTTAGCAAGGATCGTAATACCACGTTCTCTTTCTAAATCATTCGAATCCATCGCACGCTCTTCCACGTGCTCATTTGTACGAAACGTTCCTGATTGTTTTAATAATTGGTCAACCAGTGTTGTTTTCCCGTGGTCAACGTGGGCAATAATCGCAATATTTCTAATGTCTGTTCTTAAGTTCAACATGTTCACTCCTACATTTTTATATAAACTTTTATTTAACTTTTTTAGTCATAACTGAAACATTATATCATATTCGAAGTGGAAACCTAGAAATATTTTGTGTAAAATAATGAAGGGAGCGTATTCATTTTATTTTTCACAAAACAAATACATTCTAATACCTCGCTCAAGGAGGTTTTATCTTGAAATCAATTAAGTGGCCATTATTATTTTTTGCATTTGCTTCAGCAGCCTGTATGATGGGAACGGGAATAGCTATTAGTTATCGTAGTATAGGGGGTATCCTTGCTTCGTTAGCTGCACTTGTTATCGTAATGGGATTTGGATTTACGACAAAGAAAAAAATGCGAGAACAAGGAAAACTTTAAAAGGGTTGGCATTTGCCAACCCTTTTTTATTGCAACGGAGAAACCATGATTAAAAACATTTGATTTTGTTCATCTTTTTCAACCTTAAACTGTTCAAAATAACAGTCTGATAAAAATTGAATCCACATATCAGCTTCCACTGGTATTCCTGCAAAAATCGCCTTATGTCCTTTTTCTCTCAATTCCTCTTTTAAATGTTGTATTATCCTTATACCTAAACCTTTCCTCCGCTCGTTTGGGTTTATAATTACCGTGCCAATCCAAGGTTTATTGTTAGATGGTGCAAACTCCAAATGATAAGTGATCGCCACATCCCTTTCATCTTGCTCCCACACTCTCCATTCGCCATTAAGATATTTGTTCATATATTCTATAGCTGTCAATTGTTCCATTTCAATCGATTTCCATAGGGAATCAAACTTTGTAAAAGCATGTAATAATGTAGCATCCGATTCAAGCATTTTTCGGTAATGAATGTTACCAGTTTCCACTTTGTAAAAAATCCTTTAGCACTGCTTCGTGAAAACTTGCATTCGCAATAAACACAGAATTTTCTCCGAGCAAATTAAGCTTCTCTCCCTTTAAAGTTGTACACTTTCCTCCAACCTCTTCCACTAATATAATTCCTGCTGCGAAATCCCATGGAGATAACCGAAGAGTTATATATGAATCCAGTCTCCCTGCAGCCACATAAGCCATCTCTAGCGCTGCTGAACCGTATGATCTCGTTCCTCTCACGGCTCTGACAAGTGGAGACAGAATATTGCTATCAATTCTTCGGTTTTGAGTGACCCAGGTACTATTGATCCCGATGACTGCCTCCTCTACCTTTACAGGTGAAAGGGGAGAAATTGGTTTATCATTTATGTACGCACCTTCCCCCTTCTTAGCATGATACAATTCGTCATGGACAACATCATAAATGAGACCGATCATACCAACACCATCTTCATAAATACCAACCGATATAGCAAAGTTTCTTTGTTGATGAATAAAATTCATCGTACCATCTATAGGATCAATGATCCAAACTACTCCAGACAGTTCTTTAGGATTACTCCCTACTCCCTCTTCTCCTAGTACGCGATGGTCTGGAAAATGGCTTTTTAGCTTATGTATGAAATATTCTTCAATCTCCTTATCCATATTTGTAACGAGATCATTGGCATGTGATTTGGTTTCAATGTTTAATACTTTAGAGAACGATTTTTTTATGCGTTCACCGGCTTCTTTAACCAATTGTTTTGCAAATATGTCCACTGCATTAATATCCATATTTATCATCTCTTTCCTATGTAAATATCTTTATTCTTATAGAGTAAAACAATTACAATCAACAAACAACTGATACGAATGTGGGAAATAAAATAGGCGATCATAAGTATGCACTTAAGTTCGCCTTTATGATTCCCTTTGTATTTTTTTAAAATCCATCCATCTATACCGTCCTTACAAAATTACAATGCCTTTAACTTTACCAGTTCCATTCTGATTCTTTCTAGTTTTTCTTTCACTTGTGTTTTCTTCTTTTCATTTTTCTCCGTCATAGCTTCAAATAATGTAGCAAGTTCATAATCCATTTCCAAACGTAGAACAGCCGTTCTTTCTCTTTCTGCGTTATTCTTTTTCGCTGAGCCAATCAGCTGTTTCATAGTAATACACCCCTTTTTATAATGATAATTTTCAGATAATTTTTACTATTATAATATGAACAAAATGCTTTTGATGCAACTAATTTGCGCTTTTGCCTAACATTTTTTATTTTCCATACAAAAGTCAACATATTTCTCGTTCTTTCTACCATATGCTACAATTATCTACAGAGAGATTTATTTATGGGAGGAAAAACAATGCAATTTACTGGATTTACTGAAGAGGACTTTGAAGTTTTTACCATAGATGGTTTGGATGCAAGAATGGATGCTTTAAAGACTACAATTAGACCAAAGCTTGAAGCACTTGGAGAACATTTTTCTCCTACTTTATCAACTTTAACTGCAAATGAAATGTTCCCTCATGTAGCAAAGCATGCTAGGAGAACAATTAATCCTCCTAAAGATACATGGGTAGCCTTTTCAAGTAGTTCAAGAGGATATAAAATGCTTCCACATTTTCAAATAGGCCTTTGGGAATCTCATGTTTTTGTTTGGTTTGCCATGATTTATGAAGCGCCAAATAAAGCTGATTTCGGAAAGACATTAGAGAAAAAACTATCTTCCATCTACAAAAATACACCAAAGCATTTCGTTTGGTCTGAGGACCATATGAAGCCAGGTGCTACAACACATCAGCAACTTAAGAAAGAAGACCTCCGACTTATGTTCGAGCGATTACAAACGGTAAAAAAGGCAGAAATATTATGTGGTATCCATATAGAGAAAAAAGATGCGATTAACATGACTGCTAACGATTTCCTAACAGAAGTTGAAGATGTCTTTAAGACATTATTACCCCTGTATAAATTAGCGTAAACAGGTTTCAGAAAAAATGGGCAAGTTTAATAATTAAAAAGGGAGCCACGAATGAGTTGATTTCTTCCCGGTGGCTCCCTTTACTTATTTCATTTTTATTTTTTCTAAATTACCCTCTTTTGCTTTTTTTACAGTTAAGTACGTGGAATACCCACTGGACTCGGCAAATTCATCACAAATCTTTTTTTCTTCTGATTTACTCGGAACAATCTCCTTAAATCTACGATACGATTTCATAAACTCGTCACGACCTACACCTTTTTCATAAGCAGCCTCAACGAACTCAAAAAACTTAATGACATCGATAATTTCATCAGTTGACCATGTATGGTCAATTGGGTATTGATATTCCAAAATACATTCACTCCGTTACATTTAATTTCTCTTAAAGTGTACCCTAAAAATAAGTTACATAGCAATCTGACATAATAATGAAATAGGAATAGGTTTTTCTATGCAACGAAAGTGAATAATGCTATAATTTCACTTGTTTTATGGGTGAAATAACCTAACTATTAATTAAAGAGGTGTGGAAATACGTTGTCTCAATACGAAACACCGTTATTTAGCGGACTTATAGAGCATGCAAAAAAGGATCCAGTTCAATTCCATATTCCTGGACATAAAAAAGGAACAGGGATTGATCCGGAATTTAGAAATTTTATAGGTGATAATGCGTTGTCAATTGACCTGATTAATATCGGTCCACTAGATGACCTTCATCAACCAAAAGGAATGATCAAGCAAGCACAGGACCTCGCTGCTGAAGCTTTTGATGCGGATCAAACATTCTTCTCCGTTCAAGGTACAAGCGGAGCTATTATGACAATGGTGATGACGGTTTGTGGACCTGGAGATAAAATCATTGTACCTAGAAACGTGCATAAATCAGTTATGTCAGCGATTGTCTTCTCTGGTGCAACACCAATTTTTATCCATCCAGCCATCGATGAGAAGTTAGGGATCTCACATGGTATTACGACAGATTCGGTTGCACGTGCACTAGAACAGCACCCCGATGCGAAAGGTGTTTTGGTTATTAACCCAACATACTTTGGAATGGCTGCAGATCTTAGGAAAATTGTTGAAATTGCTCATTCATACAATGTACCAGTACTTGTGGATGAAGCCCATGGGGTACATATCCACTTCCATGATGATCTTCCTTTATCAGCCATGCAGGCTGGTGCAGATATGGCTGCGACGAGTGTACATAAGCTCGGAGGGTCCATGACACAGAGCTCCATTCTAAATATTAAAGGAAATCTTATTAATCCAAAACGCGTGCAATCCATCTTAAGTATGCTGACGACCACTTCAACTTCCTACCTATTGCTAGCATCCCTAGACGTAGCACGTAAAAGACTTGCTACCGAAGGCACAGAGTTGATCAGTCAAACAATTGAGTTGGCTCAATATATTCGTCGAGAAGTAAATACGACACAGCATCTTCTTTGCGTTGGAGAAGAAATCCTTCAGTTGGATGCGGTGTATGATTACGACCCTACAAAGCTAATTATTTCTGTTAAGGAGCTTGGGTTATCTGGATTTGATGTGGAAAAATGGCTTCGAGAAAACCACAATATAGAAGTAGAAATGTCTGATTTATACAATATTCTCTGTATCGTAACACCAGGGGACACGAAAAGAGAAGCGGATCTTTTAATAAACGCATTAAGAGAGCTAGCATCTCAACCGATTAAGAATAATGATATGGTTAAAGCAGAAGTACTATTACCAGATATACCGTTATTAGCATTGACACCACGTGATGCTTTTTACGCAAAAACAGAGCTTGTGCCTTTTGATGAATCGGAAGGAAGAATTATCGCCGAATTTATCATGGTCTACCCACCTGGTATTCCGATTTTTATTCCAGGAGAAATCATAACCGAGGATAACTTAACATATATCCGAAAAAATATGGAAGTCGGTCTTCCTGTACAAGGTCCTGAAGATTTTGATCTACGATATTTACGAGTAATTAAGGAACAGAAGGCTATAAAATAAGAAAAGAGAGCGAGGGATATCCCCTCGCTCTTTATTTACAATCACATATTCATATGTGTTATTACATATAATTTACTTCTCTTCTTCCCCTTGAGTATGACAGCAATCTCTACAATGTGACTTCGCATAAAGAACGGTAACTTTTTCATCCTCAAAATGATCAATCGTTGAATTACAAGCTTGACATACGATAGTTCCCATTTTCCCATTCCCCTTTATTCGTATTTAATCACAAGTATTGAAAACGCTTTAATATCTTTATATCAATAATAATATAACATTATTAATATATCAAGCCTAAATTGTATAACACATTAAAAATTTATGTTGAATATATAAACAAAAAAATTACAGACCTATTTGGTCTGTACAAAGTCCAATTTATTCATATTGTGTTTGAAAAGGTGTTTCTGGTAAAGCCTCTGAAAAGAATTCAACTAAATCTTTCGCTTGTTGGAGATCTTTTATTCTAAATGCTGACTGAATGTATTCGATATCATCGAGGTCTTTAGGGTCGAGGAGTGTTGAGCGGCCAGTTTGCATACAAATTACGAGAGGCTTACCAAAAAACATATCTGTGTAAACAATTCCAAAGTCATAGCGCGTTTGTTCTGTAGCAAAACCGACAAATCGAACTCTGACCTTTTCGTGCTCATCATAGAGCTTGTCAAAAAAATCCATTATTGCCACCTCCTGTATTTTCTTAATATTTAGAATTTTATTATATCTTACAGACCCAAAGAAAAGCAACCACTACTTAAAACGATATCTTGTTGTACTTTAATTTTATACAATGCTAGAATGAAGATGAGCAAAGAAATATGTATATTTTCGTACAAATAATGGGGGGATTATGGTGGCTACTAATGCATACATAAAGCTCGTGCCAGCATCAATAAAAGAAAACGTTACCACAGATGAAATAAAAGAGCTTTTTCACTATTATAAGGACATAACTTCAAAGACGGGAAAGCAACTTGATTGGCAGTACGAGGCATCAGCCTTCCCTTATGAAATAAAGGAAGAGCAATCAGGTAAAGGAACTTGGTTTTATTTGTATTCCAATCAGGACAGGTATCATGCAATTTTATTAGGGGTAGACCAGGAAACCATTGTAGATGCGGATGGAAATGAGAACAAACAAACTTTTATTCAAGTTACACTCCCAGAATCATCAACTTTTGGTGATAAAGGAAAAGCGAATGAGTTTTGTAAATTTGTAGCTAAAAAGCTTCAAGCAGAACTTCATTTGTTTAATGGTCGAATCATGTACTACTACCCAAGAAAATAAGAAATATTAAAGCAAGAGGCTATCCTATTAGCCACTTGCTTCAGATTGTCGACAAAAGGCAGCGAGGACCTCTTTCTCGTTATCTTTTGTCATTTTTTATTTGGAATGGTAGAGAAAAGGCTGATTTCAGCTCCAATCAGCAGTTTAGCTGTTAAAGATTGACTAGGAAAAAGCTTGTACAATAAGCATTCCTAGTGATGCTTCCGTTTCCTGGTATGAATTTAAAAAAACTGGAAACTTGGACTTGGCAAGTTACTTGACTATAAATCACGATCGTACCTAACACAAATCCTTTTACATCCGTGGCAGCATGGAACGAATACCCAAACCGTTTGCTTAGTTATCCTTTACGTAGTAGCCACTTTCAGGGTTTGTCGTACTTTCCTTAATTCCTCTCATTCTTCCTATTCAATTCCTCCCGTGGATATGGCTTTTTTCCGTGTTTCACCTCAAAGGATTTCTTTATATATTATAAAGTTGGAGTAAGCTAATTTTAGTTGATTGGAGTGGAGGGTGGCGACTCCTGCGGGAAAAGCGGGACAGTCGAGACCCTGGACTGAGCGCAGCGAGGGAAGCGGCTCGGCCCCGCCCGCGGAAAGCGACCACCCGCAACGGAAATCCACTAATACTATTTAACTATATTTATTATCTTCAATAGATGAAAAATGTCATGGTCAAATGAAAAGAACTATAAAGCATCAAGCTAATCATAGTTACAATCATTGTCTTTTTAGGTGAACGAATAATATGGTTTCCAGTTGAAATAGCTAAATAGAAAAAAACAAAAAACATTAAGATATTGTAGATTAGTTGATCATGCTTTGAAAGCCATTCAGTAAGAGTGTATCCACTCCATATCATTAATTGGATGATAATTACTATGTAAACCTTCATACTGTTCACCACCGGCTCTATTCTTCTATTCTCACTTGTCCTATTTTATTTTATGTTTAAACTTCTAATTCTATTTTTCATTTCTGTAACAAATAGATGACATTGAGTAAAATTTCCCAACTCTATGGTAAAATATGTTCGAAAATTACAAAAAGAAAATGGAGGCGATATATTGAAAGGGTTATCTACGCTTATAGTGATTATGCTCTTACTGATTATCGTTTCCTGTGATCGTTCAAAATCTAATGATGTTTTACCCTTTGATAAAAATGTCAAACAACTAATTTTTCTTTCTGATGAATCGGAGTATCAATTTGAGGCAGCCTATTATGATGCGTTAATTGAATTAAAAAAAACCTATCCTGAGGCCGTTAAAAACATGAAGACGATTAATCCAAATCACTCTGAAGAGTATCTTGACTTTCTTACCATAAAAGACAATCCAGCCATACTTGTAGTTTATAATAATGAAATAGTGGCTACAGTTAACGGAGAAGAATCTGTAGAAGAAATTGTCCAGCCCATAGCAAAAGTTCTGGATGAAAAATAAGACCTGCATCCAATAGGAAGCAGGTCTATTTGTTATTTTACAATATGAATTGGATTTCCAAGTGCAACTTCAGCAGCTTCCATCGTAATCTCACCTAATGTTGGATGAGCGTGGATTGTCATTGCTAAGTCTTCTGCTGTCATTCCTGCTTCAATAGCTAGGCCTAATTCAGCAATCATATCAGATGCGCTAGGTCCAGCGATTTGTGCTCCGATAACTAATCCATCTTCCTTACGAGTTACAAGCTTTAAGAAGCCTTCTGCAGCGTCTAGTGCAAGTGCACGACCGTTTGCAGCGAATGGGAATTTAGCAGCAATTATATCGATTCCTTCATCTTTTGCTTGCTTTTCAGTATAACCTACTGAAGCTAACTCAGGATCAGAGAATACCACTGCAGGAATAGCTAAATAATCGATTTCAGATGTGTGTCCAGCAATCGCCTCAGCAGCAATTTTACCTTCGTATGATGCTTTATGAGCCAATGGAGGACCCTCTACCACATCACCGATCGCATAAATATTGCTTACGTTTGTACGACATTGCTTATCGATTTTTATGATTCCTCTTTCTCCTAGTTCAACACCAGCTTGTTCTAAACCAAGCTCGTCAGTGTTAGGACGACGACCAACCATTACGAACACATAGTCCGCTTCAACAGATTGCTCTTCTCCCTTTACTTCATAAGTGACTGTTACGCCAGTTTCTGTTTCTTGTACGCCCTTTGCAAGTGCCTTTGTAATGATTTCAGCACCCTTTTTCTTCAAGTTACGTTTTACAATAGCAGACATTTGCTTTTCGAAACCGTTTAGAATTTCGTCAGTGCCTTCTAAGATTGTAACTTTTGTTCCGAAGTTAGCGTAAGCACCGCCAAGTTCAGTTCCGATATATCCTCCACCAATAACAACGATATGGTTAGGAATTTCTTCTAATGCAAGTGCTCCTGTTGAATCAAGAACACGCTTCGTATATTTGAATTGTGGTAATTCAATTGGACGTGAACCAGTAGCGATAATTGCATTTTTGAACTTATATGTTTGAGCAGAGTTTTCATCCATTACACGTACAGTTGTGTTATCAACGAAGTAAGCCTCTCCACGAACGATTTCAACTTTATTGCCTTTTAAAAGTCCTTCTACACCGCCTGTTAGCTTCTTAACAACTCCAGCTTTCCAAGCTTGAACTTTTGAAAAATCAACTTTTACATTTTCAGCTGTTATTCCAATAGCATCAGAATGCTTTGCTGTTTCATAACGGTGACCAGCAGCAATCAATGCTTTTGAAGGAATACAACCAACATTTAAACAAACTCCACCAAGAGTTGCTTTTTCTACGATTGTTACTTTTTGTCCTAATTGTGCAGCACGAATAGCAGCTACATAACCACCAGGTCCAGCACCAACGACAAGTGTATCTGTTTCAATTGGGAAATCTCCAACTACCATTTTTTTACGCCTCCATTAACAATAGTTCTGGATCGTTCAACAAGCGCTTAATATGGTTAAGTGCGTGCTGAGCTGTTGCTCCATCAATCATACGATGGTCAAAGCTTAAAGATAATGCTAATACTGGTGCAGCAACAATCTCGCCATTTACAACGATTGCTTTTTCTGCGATACGACCAATTCCAAGAATTGCAACCTCAGGATGGTTAATTACAGGAGTAAACCATTGACCACCAGCAGAACCGATGTTAGTGATTGTGCAAGAAGCACCTTTCATTTCATCAGGAGCTAACTTACCGTCACGTGCTTTTCCTGCAAGTTCATTGATATCATTTGAAATCGCGAAGAGAGACTTGCGGTCTGCATCCTTTACAACAGGAACAAGTAATCCTTTTTCAGTATCTGCAGCGATTCCGATATTGTAGTAGTGCTTGTGAATGATTTCGCTTGTTGCATCATCAATTGATGTGTTTAAAGCAGGGAATTCACGTAATGCGCTTGTTAATGCTTTAACTACATAAGGTAAGAATGTTAATTTAATTCCTTTATTTGCTGCCACATCTTTATACTTCTTACGGTGTGCAACAAGTTTTGCTACATCAATTTCATCCATTAATGTAACGTGTGGAGCTGTATGCTTAGAGTTAACCATAGCTTTTGCGATTGCTTTACGAATTCCACTCATCTTCTCACGAGTTTCTGGATATTGACCTTGTGGAATTGGTGTTGGTGCTGGTTTAGCTGTTTCTTGTGCCGCTTCAGTAGCAACTTCAGTAGC
>NZ_JAKFCQ010000066.1:0-3247 GCF_036676585.1 Robertmurraya sp. | reverse complement strand
CGTGCCGCTGTAATTCTTCTAAGTTGGTGTTGGTATAATAGACACGACAAAGGGGAGAATTTACTCTTTCAGGTTCTTCATAGACGTAGCCGATAAAATCCTCTTCACCGTCCTGGGAGTCAATTTCAACCCATGTTCCAGAATAATCAGATGTAACATAGGTACGTATTTCATCAAAGTAGAAGAAATAGAGGATTCCCTCATTCGGAAGCGTTGGATAGGCTTCCGCTGGCAATTCAGACAAATTAATTTGTCCGATAAAGGGGATCGGGCCTAAGTCAACTGATTCTGGCCATTCTAGGTGAGGGGGGAGATCTGGACGGCCGCCAATTTTGGATGCACCGATAGGAATCAAATCTTCATCGGTATTTATCGTGTTTATTCTTACAGACTGACGAATGAGTGGTTCAAATCGATCCGCTATGTGAGAGAGACTAGCTTCATGTAATAGGGATAGAATTTTTTGTTTCATGATTTCTCCTCCGTAAAAAAAAATAACTTTCTTTAAGAATAGTTCCAAAGTTGTCGAATATTAGGAAAATATGACTACATTATACCATATTATACCTTGGGAATAAGTGGTGTTTGTCACGAGTGTTTTTGTTGCTTTCTGGAATTGTTGTAGTGAGAACGAGTTACAAATGAAAAAAGATACATTACTGTGTCTAATTTGTATACAATACTCTTCATCGTTTCCGCTTTATTTTCCTATAATTTTTATGGTTACTAATAAAAACTTTAGGAGTATCCTTTTTTCCAAAGCTAATCTGGTCTTTATTGTAATGAGTATCCCTAGAAAAAACATCTCTTATAAAAAACTCAATATATTCAATTTTATCTCTAGAAATTGCGAACTTATGATCACTAGAAGATGAAAGAGGTTTATTTCCGAGCAACAGACGATTACCAAATGTTGGGTAAAGAAGGTATGCGTTATGGATTGTTTCATTATTTGAAAGCTTGATTTTTACTTTTATTTCTTTTTTTAAAAATATTGAATAGAGAGAGACTAATGGTTGTAGAAACAATCTATAAAGCAAAGTAATAGAGAGTATGATAAATAAAATTAATAGGGGTTCTTTTGAAGTTAGATTATCAAGTACATAGGGAATAGCGTCAGTTGTGGTCTTAAAATTAAGCTTAAACACGTTGTTCACCGCACTAAAAAGAAGATTAATAATTGAACCATATATGTATGTGAGTATAACAAAATAGTATAAAATGGAAATTGATGAAAATATGAATATGCTATAGAAAATAAAGTTGTGATTCTTTTTAACTAGCCATTTCAAATAAGAAATTATCCATTTTCTTGTTGAATCATAGTTTTTCCAACTAATTAGAATTAATAAAATTAATATCATTAAAAAGATGGTCATTGTAAAGAAGATATTAGGTGAGACAAAGAGTAATTGAAAACCCGGAGGTTCAGAGTTAACTGGAAACGAAGTTAATGTTATTGTATAAATGATCCATAACGCAAAATAAATAGAATCCCTTAAAATACGTAGTTCCTTTTTCATTAATAACCGTTCGCAAGGCGAAGCTGTTAGCAGGGTATGAAAGTTATATAGAGCAACCAGGGTAAGACTTATTATTGTGAACATTGAGGTCGAAGGTAACATCATTATTGAAATCTCCCATCAACTATTATTTTGTTTTACTTTTTGAATTATTTTTATAAGTATAAAATAACTCCTTTGAGTATTGGGAAAATATACCTATATTATACCATATAATACTTTGGCGATATGTGGCTTACATAGAAAAAATAGAGTGGTGTTCCGCATAGGATTGCGGTGGAGAGGCGATAAAAAAGACACGCTATATGCGTGTCCTCAGGTTGATATGATACAAATAACGAACTATTGGATTTATAGGTTGTAATTAAACAAGAAATGGTTATATTGATTTAATTTTTGATCCAATATTTGGCTAACATTTACTGTTTCGGGATCACCAAGTCCTTTATTAACCGCTACTTCATATAATTTCAACCTTAGTTCTTCAATCTGATCGAGTAGAACTTGTTCTGCCACTTTTGTACCATATGCCATTTTTCCTCACCTATAGTAACATTTATCAAAATTGTAGCAATTTTAGGGAAGGAAGTATGTGATTGTTCTCACATACTGTTAAATTAACGAAATCTGTAGTTTTCCGAAATGGAGGAGGAAAAGAAATAGACACGCATTGTACGTGTCTGGTTGGGGGTTTATTTATCAGCTTCAAACTATATTATTCACAAGCCACGCCATCACCATCACGATCTAACTTTCTGCTGTAACCTGGTTCACCTGCATATATGGGAGCCGCACCTGCTGCCCTAACCTCTGAACAATTTTTATAGTAGACAGATTGTTGGGTGGGTTGTGGTTTAGGCTCAGGCTTAGGTTGTGGCTCAGGTGCCGGTTGGGTTTCTATGGGCTGTTGTTCTTTAGCGGCTACTACTTCATCGTGGAAGCCGTGGTCATGATCAGCGTGTACATAGTTTTCAATGCTCCAAATTCCGATACCGGACTGTTGGGCTTTTTTCTGTGTTTCCCGGTATTGATCCACGTATTTTACGTTTGGAGGAATGACATACGCCACACGGGCCAGCCCTTTTTCAAGGAGCATCTCATTGAACATTTTGTCTCCTACCCATAAATAGCAGAGAAGTCGACCGTACTTGTCCCTTTCAGAGACATCAATCTCTAGCTTAACGTCCTTGTCCTCCAACGTTTTCTTAGCAAAAGAGGAGGCTTCTGGCCCGAATGGCTGCACCGGTTTATCCGGGTGTTTAGTTTCGGGTGTATCAACTAGGAGGAGGCGGATGGTCTCTTGCTTCCCATCATAGGAAACTTCCATGGTATCCCCATCTACGACTCTTACCACCTTGGCTGGGATTAGATTAGAAACCACCTCAGATTTAGTTTCTGCCACAACTGGAGCCTTTTCAACTTGGGTTTGTACAACTTCCTCTTCCGCCTTTTTCTTCGCTAGATCCTCAGTAGAAGTTTTGGTTTGCGATTCAACACTTTTAACGTTATTTGACGCTGGTTGGCTGGAACCACTACAACCGGAAAGAATGGAGATCGCAACCACAGCCGCTAACGATATATTTAAAGTTTTTTGCAACACATTTTCCTTTAGCATTGAAATCTCTCCTCTGCATATTTTTTTATCTATGTAAGTCTAGCTAGTAAACGATTCTAAAAAATAAAGAAGCAATGTAATATTTATGTTCGTGTTTAAGTTGTCAATC
>NZ_JAKFCQ010000065.1:0-4391 GCF_036676585.1 Robertmurraya sp. | reverse complement strand
ACTCATCACCATCGGAATCGCCACAGCAGCAATAATCCCCAAAATAACAATAACAACTAACAATTCGATAAGTGTTAGACCAGCTTGGTCTTTCATTTTCTTCTTTAATGATTTTAACATGAAGAAAGGTCCCCCTTTTAATTTTTTTATGTTTTTTCGAGAGCTTTTCGCTTAAATTTGGGAATAAAAAGACCTTTACAGCTCATTCTAAAGAACGTAGTTGTAAAGGTCGGTTGCACCAATCGCTCGATATGACTCAGGTGCCCACGTACAAGTCATATTTCTTTGCGCCCTTATTTAATGAAAAAGACTCAGTGATAAACATTACTTATTTACTAGTAGTCTACACTAAAAAAAATGAAAAAAAAAGAGGTTTTATGTAAATTTTATATTAGGAAATGTTGGGTAAACATTATTTAAAAACAACATTCTCTAGCCTATCTTCCCGTATAGATTAGTATTTTCAATTTCCCCATTTATCTTCTTTATTTTTTAGAAATAGCAATGTAAATTAATAGCAGGTGTAACTATAGCATAGTTCTTTATACCTATAAAACATTCTAATAAAAATCACTCCCAAGAGCGCCTTTTAAATTACTCCATATTCGAAATATTTACAATCTGAATCGCTTCTTCTCGACTCGACACCTGAAGTTTGTTCAGGATATTGGTTACATAATTAGATACGGTTTTGTTCGAGATGTTGAGGTGCTCGGCGATTTCTTTATTTGCTGCTCCATCGGCAATTAAATAAAGCACTTCACGCTCCCGACTGGTTAGTTCAGTGAAGAGCTGTTCACTCGCAGCCGGTCTTGTAGAGGAAAAATAGTGAACCATTTTTGCCGCAATCTCCGCACTGAAAATCGCTTCACCAGCTGCAATCGTCTTAATCGCTCGGATGATTTCTTCCTTGCCTGCATCCTTTAAAATATAGCCTTTTGCACCCATCCTCATCGCGGTAAACACCGATTGATCGTCCTTAAACATCGTAAAAATTAATATATTGGTCTCGGGATTGGATTGTTTGATTTTCTTTGTCGCCTCAATTCCGTTCATCCCTGGCATTCGAATATCCATTAAGATTACATCCGGATTCAACTGCTTGGCTTGGTTAACTACATCCTCACCCGAGTTAGCCTCACCCACAATTTCTATTTCAGGCACTGTTTTTAAATACGTAGAAACTCCGTACAGAAAGAACGGATGATCATCCGCTAATAGCACTCGTATTGTTTTCATAACTTTCCCCCTCTATCTCTTTTATGAGAGGGATCCAAGCTGAAATCCTTGTACCACCCTCAATCATCCGTTCTATGGTCAGTTCTCCGCCTAGCTCTGCTGCCCGTTCTTTCATAGATGGAACACCAAGTCCCCCTGTTGTTCTCGCTTCTATCTGTTCAATAAACCCTATTCCATCATCACATATCTCTATAACCAACCGATCCTCCAACACCACAAGTGATACACTCGCTTGGTTTGCCTGTGCATGCCTTACCACATTCACGACCCCTTCGGATATAATCCTGAAAACAGCCACTTCCACTGCGGGAGGAATATTCTCTAACTTTTCAGGAAGCTCATAAGAAAAAGAAGTATTGCCAATCGAGGATACCTCCTCTATCCGTTGTTTAACAGCGGCCACTAAGCCTAGCTCGTCAATCGCTGCTGGCCTTAAGTCATAAACCAGTCTTCGAATATCATCTACCGTCCCTAAAATCATTCTTTGATGTTCAGCTAATAATGTTTTCACGGTATGTGGATCTTTTTCAACGAGATCCTCTGCAGCGGCCGCAGTATAAGCCAGTGCAGCAAGTCTTGGGGCTAGGTCATCGTGTAAATTTCTTCGTAAAAAATGCCTTTCTTCCTCTCTAGCTAATACTAATCTCTCTCGTGACGTCTGCAGTACACGGTTCAGTGCTTTTACATCCTCCGTTGCTTTTAAATCTTGTAAAAGTGGACCAAGCTGCTGAATCAACACTTCCCACAGCTTTTCATCTGCTTCCGTAAATGCTTCGCCAGGAGACCTAGGGGCAACTAGTAAACAACCGATCATAGTCCCACGATACATAATGGGTAATCGTCGAACCTCCGCTTGACTCTCTCCGTATTGAGCAAGAATGATTTCCTCATTATTCTGCAGCAATTGAATCGAAGCATACGGCAGTCGCAAGATCTCCTTTAGCGTTTGTACGACTTGGTCTAACACTTGCTCTGGTGTTTGAAGCTCTTGAATTTTTTTCCCGAGCAAGGCAAGGACAAAGTATGGATTGCCCTGCTCCCCATACATTTTATAAATTAGCATTTGCTGAATCTTTTCTTTAATAGGAGAAAAGGTAACAGCCACGATACTTGTCGCGATAATTGAAATGGCAAGATTATGGTCATCGGTCTTAAACATATTACTCAAATACCAAACAACCGCTACATAAATCCCAATCACCACTAGAAGCATAATGGAATATACAAAGGTTCGATTGAGCAAGGGGTCAATATCCCAAAGCTTTCTTCTTAAAAGGGCAAAGGTTATAGAAACCGGAATTAGAAGCATGAATAAATAGACAAAGCTATTAAAAAACATAAAGTAAAGGACGCTACCATTTTCAAAAATCGTGCGATCAAACAGTAAGGGGATAAATACTAAACATAAAAAACCAAAGATGGCACCGGAAAAGCCAAAAACGACCCATTTGGTTTGCTGTCTTTCTACCTGAGAGGAAACCTTTCGATAACGGTAGATTTGAGCATACAAAAGGAAGAAAAATATAAGTAACAAGCGCAAATACATAACCCAAGGAGGCAAATCTTCTATAAAGTTTAGCAACAAAAATATCCCAATTGCTATGAGGACAAAAGGGCTCCACTTTGGAACAAAGCGCCCATTTGGGAAAAGCACAAAAAAGAGACACAAGGAGCTCCAGCCAACGAGGCTCATCACATCATTGATTAGAAACAAAAAAGAGTCCTGCTCAGCGGCTACAAATACTAATGATGGAAAGGTAATTCCAAACGACACAAGTACAGTAGCCCCCAACAACCCCATCATTTCATGGCCCTTTTTCCAATAGATCATAAACGCAGCTATGAGAAAGACAAAGATAAACACACAATCTAATACGGTATAAAAAAGAGCATAGATAGATTCATTGATTCCAAGCTGATGAAGCGCATCCACTCCGGGAGGGGGACTAGGAGAGGCAAAACACTCTTCTGTCACACAATCCTTTTCGAGGCGATCGTAATAGGAGGGAATTTGAATCACAGCGAAACTGATATAACTTAAGCAAATAACGGCTACCATTATACGAAACAATAAAAACCACTTTCGTCTTCCTTCCATCACATCTACCACCTCCCTCTTAAATCCAATTATAGCAAGTGAACCCATGATAAGGATGCACATTTTCCTTTTCCCAATGGAATTTCCCAGCTCTTAGGAAAGGTTCCCTTTTTCCTCAGGAATTCCCGTCTTGCTATGATCTAGTTGTAAAGAAAAACATATATGGAGAGTGGATAATATGACAGTAGAAAAAGCAACAAAATGGATTGCTGTAATCGCAATTTTAGCGGGAGTAGTACGAATGATCATGACCCCGATGGCGCTTATATTTGGTGTGGATAGCCCGCAGGAGATGTGGCCAGGATTTATTGCATGTGTGTTAATGACGGTAGGTGCAATAGGCTTATACCTTGCTCAAGCAGATAAAATTGGTGTTCTTGGCTTTATTAGCTTCGTGCTGTTAACCATTGGGAATATTCTCGTTACATTAGGTGCCTTTATGACGTTGGCTGGATATGCCCCCAAACCTGAATTCATGGTTATTAACATTCTTATGATGCTCTGCTTAACGTTAGGTAGTATTTTGTTTTCCATTGTTACCTTTAGAGCAAAAGTTCTACCTCGTTTTGGTTCCGTACTCATGATTCTCTTTGTGTTACTCATGTTCTCTCCTGCTGGAAGTTATCTAGCACTTGCATGGGGACTAAGCTATATCCTTTTAGGAATTGGTGTATGGAAGAAAAACAGCTTACAAAAAGAAATCGCATTACAAGCATGATTCTGTATCAAGGCTCCTTTGCTATAAAGGAGTCTTTTTCAAGTAAATAATCTGACAAGTTGCTCCTACCTTTTCTAGGAAAGAGCTTTTTTATTGTTAAAAAATGTTACAACATAACAGACAGAATATTCAAACATACATATAATACAGAAATAAACCCACCTATTATATGAGACTTCTTTATCCCTCCACCCCAAAAAACTAACCTTTTTGCAAAGGTTAGTTTTTTACTCAATCATTCACTACATCGGAAAAGGTGATTCTATGGAAAAAGTATTTTTTATGAATGAAGCGATTAAGTTAGCTTGTGAAAATGTGTTAAGTAATCATGGTGGT
>NZ_JAKFCQ010000064.1:0-6902 GCF_036676585.1 Robertmurraya sp. | reverse complement strand
ATACCATTTCAGCCAAACTCTCCCTTAACGGATGAATATATGATTGAATTAAAGAATTGTGAATCAGAGGATCAGGTAGGAAAGATATTGAAGAAGGTATTTGAAAAGCAATCGGAGTATGAGTTTAGACATGTCGGTGATATAAGGAAGAAACTGCACGTTCATAGCATGGATATCTACCAGCAACTTAATTTGCTTATTTATGAATTTAAGCGGATGCAAACACACCCGCTTCAAAAAGATATTACCGATTTAATTACCCAGCTCAAGAAACAGAAACGGGACTTATCTGAAGGGATCGATGTGGCGGTACATTTTCTAGAAAATTGGACAAATAAAAAGGAGAGCTAGATTAGATTACCTTGCTCTCTTCTATGTTCAAGAATTTCTTTAAAGATTTTCCTGTAGGGTCCTGGCTGATTAATTCCCAAGAATGAGAAATAATACTGCTATCATACGTGTGATTTAATTCTTCAATGATTTTCTCTTTCCCAGAAACATTGTTTGTCTCAAGAGAAGTTTTAATTAAACCTTCTACAATTTTATCGGTTTCAGATTTGTAATGCAGTCCTCTTTGTGCAACTTTGATTAATTCCACGACTTTTTCCCCCTCATCACTTTTCTTTAATTCCTCAAGACCCTTTTCAAACTCGTCTATTTGTTTAGAGCTCATATCGTTATAAACGTAATCAAAGAGGAATTTGTAAGGTTGAGATAATTGTTCGGGATAGTCTGCCTTAGATTGTATTCGGGCTAATAACCTGTGCCCTTCCAACATCATCTTAACACCATCTATTTTAATAACTTTATTATCTGACATTAATCCCCAAAATGCAATAGCGACGGGGTTCGGGTCCTTCGTGTTATAAAATAGCGGGGCATTCCATACCCATTTTCGCTCATTTAAGTTAATCAAATCATAATCAAAGGATTTGTGAGACTTCATTCCGTAACTCCTATAATCATAAGCGAACTTCTTTGTAGTTGTGTGTTTGAACCCTCTAAAACCTATTAATATTGAAAGAATAGGAATATTGTTGAATGTGTGAGTAAGAAGATTGTGATAGTCCCTTACCCTTTCATCCATATTGTCGTTTGTTGATTGATACTCAAAATGAAGAATAATTTCATTTTTGTCTTCATTATCCATTCGAACCAAAAAGGCTCTGTCTAAATACTTCTTTCCATCAGCTTTTTCTAGTAAGTGCTGATATAGATGCCTATAAGGTGACGTGACATCCTCGCTTAATGCTAACCATCTCCCGTTTGTGTCCAAGTCTAGATATAATTTATTGTAGAAGAGCTTCATAAAGTCTTTCACGGAAAACTTGAATAACTGCTTAAAATTATTGTCATGTTTGTGATGTTCTTCTGTCATTGATATGTATCCTCCCTTGGACCACTAGCATCTGATTCTATCACCAAAAATTCTTTAATAGGGACGTCTATTCCTTTCTCGAAGAGATGATCATATTCCTAGTTTTTTTTGATTTTGATGTTCAAAACTTCACTTCTCCGATACATGCTAATCTTAAACTATACATTTGACTCCCCTTGATCGTTCTTTGATGCAATCACGATGTTGCATAGGAAGTTGTTCTAACTGAGTTTCCAACGCTCTTATTTTACTAATTATTATTTAACTGAATTCTATTATAAGGACCACGATTTATCGTTCCAAGAGTCTTTTTCCACATCGACTCTCGCTTTATGATTTCAGAATCCGTCCCTTCCATAAATTCAATAACTGAAAAGATGACTGAATTATAACCGTTTTCTAGAACAAACAAATTAAGATGTTGTGCATCACCAAGAGAATTTAAATGAGCCATCCATCTACCTAAAATTCCGTCACTGTTATAGGCACTTCCTATGTATCTACTTTTTCCATCTTCGGATCGTTGAATGTAAATCCCATTTTGACGCAAAACCTTTTTTAGCTTATTATCTTCTGAATTATCTTCCCAAATAGCAATTACTTCTCTCCATGTAAAGGTTTGTCCTAAGACATTTTCTAGTGATGTATCTACATCGGGTAGTTCAAGACCCTCAAATTTTGATGTACGAGCTAGTTTACTGTTGGCTTTGCTCTCTAGTATGATTTCATCTGATTGTAGAATATCTGCTATTTTAGTAGCTAAAGAAACATAATCATCTGTCTTAAAGTCAGTATACGATCTTTTGGAGGTTGACACCTCTGGAAAGGAGTCCAACAATGTTTTAAGGCTTTCATTTATATTATCAGCGTGATAAATCCTAAATAGTTCGGGACCTTCTCCCCATAGTTCAAACGCTCTTATTTTGTATATATTACTCTTAACTCGATAAGAAACCCAAGGTCTTGAATTTGCTGTGTTATCATCCTTAATCCTTAAATCAAACATTCTAGCTAATCCACTCTTGATTAGAATTGGTTCTAAAATTTCAAACATATATACCCCTCCAAATGACCCACTATATAATTCCCTTATTATAGCAAACTAATTATATAATTACATATTCTACAAGTAATAGTGTTTTTAGGTATACAAAAATAAGCACACCTTGATTATTCACCCTGCAATATCAGCCACTAATAAATTGCTAGACTTTATTTTTTAGTTCGTTCATATTCTGTAATATTTTGGTAGTCGATTTTTCTGCTCGGTATACATGTATTATCTTAAAGCAAAAGCTAATTGTTCAAATGGTTGGTTTGATGGACTTAAATGTAGTGACAATAGATCATCGGCTAATATTTGATCTATTTTCTTAAAATCCCAATGAGGAATCTCAAGCAAGTAAATACCATTGGTGCTGCAATACTCTCTCTTGATTCCATCATTTTTTTGCCTATAAATTAAGCCCTCCATTCCACCATAATGCTCTATTGCTTTAAAATGCTGAATACCTTGATATTCAATTAATAAAAATGTGCCATCTTTTAAAAATACTGCAAAGTCAAATGGTAAAGGCTTGATATTTCTACAACCATCTATTTTATATTGCCTTTCAAATAAGACGCCCTGCTTCTTTAACCATTTAGCAATGGCTTTTTCACCCTTTGATTCTTTGCAATCTGGACACCTTCTACCATGATGCAAAAAATTTCTAGGTGTGGGCTTCCATTCACACCCACACTTGTTGTGTCTGGTTAAGATGCCTTTGCTTATACTCTCAAAGTCACCTAACACGGTGTATTCATCATCAACCAATGCAAAAACCTCTTCTTTATATTGTTGGGTTGTTCTTTGCAACCCTCTTCTACATTTAGGGCATTGTCTTTCCTTTTTGAAATTTCTAGGAATGGGCTCCCACTCATGACCACAGATATTATGCCTAATTGATACAGGAGTTGTATTATTAAAGTAAGTGCCTAAAACCGTATATTCATCACCATACATTTCATAAACTTCTCTTACAAATTGTTCATGAGTATATCGCTGCTTTTTAGCCCCTTCTTCATTAGAACACTCCCTGCATCTAATACCAGATAAAAAACTTTGTGCTTCCTTTGGCAATGTATTGCCACATAAATTGTGCCTAAAATCAATAATAGACCTTGCATTTTCATATAAAGACAAAACAGTGTATTCATTACCAACTAGATCATAAACTTCTTGGACAAATTGCTCATGGGTTTTCTTGAAATTGGTACTACATTGAGTACACTTCTTGCTCCTAAAAAATGTGTCTGGTTTGGTTGTAAATTCATGACCACAATCATGGTCTTTAAATAAGACAGGTGTATTATAATTAATATATTTGCCTAGAACAGTAACCCTGTCACCCACTGCTTCATAAACTTCCTGTTCAAACTGTTCCTGTGTTTTCTTTTGACTGTTACAACTCTTGCAATTGTTGATTTGGCTAAAGAATCTTGCAGGAGTTTTAGGTTTTACCCTGCCACATGGATTGTGTCTAATGTCCACTGGCTTATGATAGCTAACATAAAGGCTTAGTACAGAATATTCATCACCATTTTTTGCATAAACTTGAGCCACAAACTCTTCATGAGTTTTTTTCTTTTTTCCCATTTCGTGCCCTCCTTTTTTCGTTATTATCCATGAAAGAAAAAAGGGTTTTCAACGGTATTTTCTTCCAAGTCTTGCAAGTTTCGGACAAAAAATGTTATAATTGTACGCCCTTTGCATATAAGAATTTTTTAAAAAAATACTCTTGAAGGGTCTATTCTCCGTTTCTTTTATGTACTTGTAAGCATGAGGTGGAATTACACCCCTCCATTTGGTAGACTTCTTACCCCACTTGTAAATAAAGCCCTTTGAGTGCTTTACTCGTTGATTCTTTACAAAAAAAATAAGCCAGTACATTCAAGAAATTCATTCTTAATGTACTGACTCATTAAAATCACTTTCTTATTTATCAGAGGAATTGAATGATGAAACAGTTACTATTCTTTGATGATTTCCTTTGTACTTCTCACTGTATCTATGGGGCGTACTAATTTTTCAATTTGTGCACGTTTAGGCTCAAAGAACGGAGGTAAAGATAATTTTTCCCCAAGGGTTTCGTAAGGTTCATCCCCCATAAAA
Organism: Robertmurraya sp.; assembly: GCF_036676585.1. NCBI lineage: Bacteria > Bacillati > Bacillota > Bacilli > Caryophanales > Bacillaceae > Robertmurraya > Robertmurraya sp. The sequence goes on along the minus strand of NZ_JAKFCQ010000064.1, from coordinate 2,370 downwards.
CCAGGGCCATCTGTAGCAAACTCAAATAAAATTTGTGGAGCAACTCTTGCGTATAACGACTCAAAAAAGTGACGATTGACATAACCGGATGTCGAGAATCCCAAACTACTCAATCGCTCTGTCCATTCATCCAATACGGAGCGATCCTCTACGCGGAATGCAGCATGATGTACGGTGCCATAACCTTGTCGAGCTTGAGGGAGAATCGTATTGTGCTCTGCAATAACGGATGCTCCATTACCGCCTTCTCCTACTTCGAATAAATGGAATGATCCTTCCTGAGCAGTTTCTTTAAATAATAGTGCTTTTTCCAACATTTCTTTAAAGTAATCAAAGTTCGCAATACGAACAAAGACAGGACCTAACCCCGTAATGGCATGCTCCAATGGTATAGGACCCTTTTGCCAAGGTGTACCAGATTCTACGCCTCTATTTATTTCATCTGAAATTAATTGATATTGTTGATCATCGAAATCAACGAAAGAGAGAGTTTTCTTGCCAAATTGCTCTTTAATTCCCGTATGCTTGACGTCTAAACGATCAAATCGTTTTACCCAATAATCCAATGCTGCATCACTTGGTACACGGAAAGATGTCTTAGAAATCTCGTTTGTACCATGTATACCTTTTGGAATGCCTGGGAAGTCAAAGAATGTCATGTCTGTGCCCGCACTGCCTTTATCATCAGCAAAGAATAAGTGATAGGTTTGAATATCATCTTGATTGACTGTTTTTTTAACTAAACGCATCCCTAATACATAGGTGAAAAATTCATAGTTCTTTTCTGCACTACTGGTAATAGCTGTTACGTGGTGTATTCCTTTTAGTTGGTTCATTATATTTTCCTCCTAGAAAATTCAGATTTAATAGTACGCTGGGTTTCATTGATGAATAACCTATTTGTCGATCCTACAATTAGGATCTCTTTAGCATAACTACTGAGCACATCTATCAATATTGCTTAATATGACCTGCTCAACCTTCATACTCCTTTTATGATTGGAAATATGTACATGGGTATAAAGGAATACTCATGTACATATTTTACACTTCTGTTAAATTTCCAAGTAAATTATCGGATCGTGAATAATGCTTTTGACCAAGGAATTAATTGGTCTAGCATTTGATTTACAGAATCTTCTTGAACTGCCTGTGGTTTAAAGACCGTTCCATTCTCGAAATCAGTGAATAACGATAGTGCTGGATGTACACGAACGTCAGCCACTAATAATTCACCTAAAATGCCTCGTAAATGTTCAGCCGCACGAGCTCCACCTACTGAACCGTAAGAAACGATTCCAGCTGCTTTATTGTTCCACTCTACACGTAGATAGTCTAATGCATTTTTAAGTGCTCCAGTAATAGAGTGATTGTATTCTTGAACAATAAATACGAATCCATCTTGATTAGCGATTATTTCTGACCAAGCAGCTGCTCCTGAAGCATCTGCACCAGCTTCGCCAAGTAATGGTAATTTGTAATCAGCAATATCAATAATGGTATAGTTAGCGTCACCACGTTTGTCAGCAATTTCTTTTACCCATGCACCTACTTGTGGACTTACACGACCTTCTCGTGTAGAACCTAAAATAATCCCAATGTTTAATTTTGTCATTGTTTCTTCCTCCTCTTGTTTTTTTCCAAATAATTTATCTAAAAATCCCATTTCCTACTTTCACCTCCTTATAAGTTCTGAAATACGGATCCTTGCTGTGACATGATGTAGAACTTTTCATATGCACATGAATTATTCCTCTATTTCAGTTATCTTGATTTCGAGATATATAACCAAAAAATAATGTTTTCATTTTATTTCGAAACCAAATATCTTTAACATGAGATAATTCTATTATATGTACGTACTTTTTGTCAACTTATTTGAGTGGTTTTTTTGATCCCTAATTTTTCTCTAGTTCAACTTATTGACATTACTCCAACCCCCTTAACAATACAATAGCCTGGCTCCCCATACCCTTTTTTCATCTTCAAAGTAAGTAGATAAATAATATTTCTATATTATTTTCTAAAAAACAATCTAAATTTGATATTGGTTTAATCTAATATTTAGATATATAATAAAAACAAGAAAAGAAAACGTTTTCAACAACATTCAAATACATAGTTACTTCTCATATTATAGGAGGATATAAAATGAGCCAAGTTGAAAGAAATACAAAAATGCAGAAATTAATTGAGCTACAAAAATTCAATGAGAAAGAAATTTCAAAAATGACAGATTCACAGATTGAATATTACCACTGGCTCTATTTTGTTGATTCAGTTTATGATTATATGTAACTTAAATAGAAGATAGGAAAAGTGGGAAAACATCAATCATTCATGTTTTCCCACTTTTATTTTTATCATTTT